>JACZTQ010000181.1 GCA_022573605.1 Pseudomonadota bacterium
ACTCCGGGCGCCACACATCGCACGCGATCGCAACCCCCACCATCACCCAGATCCCAGGCAGCATCGCCAGGGTCATCGCGACGCCCACCAGGCACGCGAGAACCACAACCAGCCCCAGGACGAGTTCCATGGCCCATTGTTGGGACCACAGAGGTCCCGGTTACCTCGCCGGCCCCGGTTTATTTGTTCTCACCGCCAAACCGGCCATACACCACGCCAAACATGGCTCGGTACTCAGCGAGGCTTGACAAGCCCATCTCCGCCCGCCGGGCGTCAACGTTCTCCGGATCCTCTATCGTCAGCGGGTTCCACTCGCCCGAGTCATCCTGCTCGAACTGGGTCCCGTACAGTTGAGGCCGCCCCTGAGCGACGCGGACTCTATCAACAAGGAGCGCCAAATCTGAGAGGCTCGCCTCACCGCGCCGCGCCGCCTCACCGGCAATGAGACAGCCCTTCTGGCGGCGATGAACGTGCCCCGGCTCACCGTGCGGCGCCGCCCGGTGGTGGCGCTGATCCCGACCGGCGACGAGCTGGTCGCACCGGGCCAGACCCCGGGCCCGGACCAGATCGTCTCGTCGAACGACATCGGCCTGGCCGCGTTGCTGGCGGCGGCGGGTGCGCAGCCGCTGTTCTGCCCGATCGCGCGCGACAACCGCGCCAGCCTGCTGGCGGCGCTGGAGGCGGCGCGGGGTGCGGATTTCGTCGTCACGCTCGGCGGCGCCTCGCTCGGCGATCACGACCTGGTGGCCGAGGTCTTCGGCGACGCCGGGCTGGCGCTCGATTTCTACCAGGTCGCGATGCGGCCGGGCAAACCGCTGATGGCGGGCAGACTCGCCCATCAGGTGATGCTGGGGCTGCCCGGCAACCCGGTCTCGACCATGGTCTGCGGCGAGGTCTTCCTGCGCCCCGCCATCGACGCCGCACTTGGCCTGCCGGCCGGCCCGCGCGCCCTGCGCCCGGCCTTCCTCGACCACGACCTGCCCGCCAACGGCCCGCGCGAGCACTACATGCGCGCCACCGTCAGCCCTGCGGCCGACGGCCTGATGCGCTGCGCGGTGGCCGAAAACCAGGACTCGAGCCTGCTCGCCACCCTGGCCCGCGCCAACGCCCTGGCGGTCCGCCCGCCCCATGCCGCGGCGGCGAAGGCGGGCGGCGCGGTGTCCTATATCCCCCTCGGCTGATCCCCACTTGTTCCGGAAATATTTCCCCGGCTGTTGACACAAAGGGGGAACCTTTATAGAACATCATCCAAGATGTAGTGGGAGTCCAGCCGGAGGCGGCCGCGATGCTGACCAGAAAACAATACGACCTGCTGATGTTCATCCACAAGCGGGTGCGGCGCGACGGCGTCTCGCCCTCGTTCGACGAGATGAAGGAGGCGCTCGACCTGCGCTCGAAGTCCGGCATCCACCGGCTGGTCACGGCGCTCGAGGAGCGCGGCTTCATCCGCCGCCTCGCCCACCGCGCCCGCGCCGTCGAGATCATCCGCCTGCCGGAGAATGTCGAGGACACGCGGCCCAACCGGGGCGGCTTCCGCCCCTCGGTGATCGAGGGCGACCTGGGGCGCGGCGCGGACCCCTTCGGGCGGACCTCGGTCCAGCTCGGCATGGAGCGAATCGGGCAGGCCCCCGATGCGGCCCCCGACGCGACCCCAAATGCCACCGACGTGCCGCTGATCGGGCGGATCGCCGCCGGGGCGCCGATCGAGGCGCTGGAACACGGCCCGAGCCACCTCGGCGTGCCCTCGACCATGCTGTCCGCCTCGGGCGAGCACTACGCGCTCGAGGTCAAGGGCGACAGCATGATCGAGGCCGGCATTTTCGAGGGCGACATCGTGGTGGTGCGGCGCCAGGACGCCGCCGACAACGGCGACATCGTGGTGGCCCTGATCGACGATCACGAGGCGACCCTGAAGCGGCTGCGCCACAAGGGCGGCGCGATCGCGCTGGAGGCCGCCAACCCGGCCTACGGCACCCGGCTCTACCGCGCCGACCAGGTCCAGATCCAGGGCAAGATGGTCGGCCTGATCCGCACCTACTGAGCGCCCCGTTTCGCACCGAGGTCCCGGCCTTGCGCCGGGACCTCGACCCGCTGCGCCCAGCGCCGTAGGGCGGAACTTGTTCCGCCATTCCCCCGGCCCGCCGCCACGGCGCATCGAGATGCGCCCTACCCCCCGCCCCGGCTCCACAACCGCCGCCGGGTCCGGTCGCGGGCCGGGACCAGCCGCAGCCCGTCGCCCTCGACAATCACCGCCACGGCACCAAGGCGCGCCAGCGCCGCCCGGCCGAGATAGCGGCACGGACCGTCGTGGACGGGCCCGTAGCGCATCACCAGGAGGGTGCGCGCCCGGCACAGGGTCTCGATGCGGCCCGGCGGGATCTTGCGCCCATGCACCACCTCGAGGCGCCAACCGTTCGACAGCACCGCCGAGGACCAGCCCTTGCCCCGGGTCAAGCCGGGGCGCGCCGCCGCTTCCCGCTGCGTCGCACCGTCGCCGTCGCGCCTGAGCCAGGTCCGGGCGGCGAAGGATTGCGCCCGCCGGTGATCGAGCGCCCTTCCCTCGGGCCCCAGCACGCCGACCAGCCGCCCGCCGGGCGCGATCAGCACCTCCGGGCGCGGCGCCGGCGCCGCCCACAGCACCAGCGCCGCGGCGATGCCGACCAGCCCGGCCAGCCGCCAGCGCCCGCGCCACAGGAACAGCCACAGCCCGCCCAGCGAGATCAGCGGCAGCACCGCCGCCGGCGCCACCGGCACCGGGCGCGCGGCGCCGGGCAAGCCCGCAACCCAGTGGGCGACGTCGAGCACCCAATCGATCCCCTCTCCCATCAGCCACAGGGCGGGCGCCTCCAGACCGAGCGGCGCCAGCACCCCGGCGGCGATGGCGGCGGGCGCGATCATCAACCCCATCGCCGGCACCGCCGCCAGGTTGGCGAGCAGGCCATAGGGCGTCACCCGGTTGAAATGATAGGCGGCATAGGGCGTGGTCGCGCTCCCGGCGACGATGGTGGTGAAGATCAGCCCGAAAAGGTAGAGCCCGGCGAGCCGCAGCATCCGCCCCCGGCGCCCGGCGCGGCGCCGTCGCCCGCCCGCCTGCTCGGCCGCCGCCCAACGCGCCTGACGCCGGCGGCGCACCTCCTCGTAGCCCGCCACCAGGGCGGCGGTGGCGGCAAAACTCATCTGGAAGCCCACGTCCATCAGGCTGACCGGGCGGATCGCCAGCACCACCACCGCCGCCAGCGCCAGCCCGCGCAAGGTGATCGCCGGGCGGTCGAACAGCACCGCGGTGAAGGCCACCGCCATCATCACGAAGGCGCGCTGGGTCGCCACCGTGGCGCCGGACAGCATCAGGTAGCCGAGCCCGGCAATCAGCGCCGCCACCGCCGCCGCCTTCTTGGCCGAGACCCCCGACACCCCGCCAAACCCCGGCGGGCAACGCCGCCAGCAGCAGCCGGGCAACGCCGAACACCAGCCCGGTCAGCAGCCCCATGTGCAGCCCGGAGATCGCCAGCAGATGGGCCAGGCTGGAGATCCGCAGCGCCTCGGCGTCGGCCTGGTCGATGTTGGAGCGGTCGCCGGCGATGATCGCCGCCGCGAAGCCGCCGCGCCGCCCCGGCAGCGCCCTCACCAGCGCGTCCGAGATCCGCGCCCGTTGGCCCGCCAGCCACAGGGCGAAGCGGTCCAGCGGGCCGGCGGGCGGCATCGCTTCGAGCCTCAGCGCCGCGCCGCGGGCATAACCGACCGCTCCCAGCCCCTGGAAATAGGCCCGGAGCCGGAAGTCGAAGGCGCCGGGCTCGACCGGATCGCCCGGCGGCTGCAACCGGGCGAAGACCCGGATCCGGGCGCCGGGGCGCGGCGCGCTGTCGCGCTCCGCCGCCAGCAGCGTGACGCGCACCCGCTCCGGCGTCTCGCGCGCATCGAGGCCGTAGATCACCACCCGGTCGAGCAGCACCCGGGGCGCGCCCGAGGCGGCCTTCGACAACACCCGCACCCGGCCCTCGACGGTTTCCTGGATCGGGCCGGACAGCATCGGCGCCGGGGCCCGATGCGCCGACAGCAGGGCCAGCGAGAACCCGGCGCCGAAGGCCGAAAGCACCAGCGCCAGGGCCAGCGCCGCCAGCCCGGCGCGCCGCGCCGCACCGCCGGCCAGGGCCGCCAGCGGCAGCGCCGTCAGCGCGCACCAGAGCGGATCGGGCTCGCGCTCAAGCTCGAAGTAGAGCCAGATGCCGCAGCCCATCAGCACCGGCAGCCAGAGGATCGCGCGGCGCCCCTCGGTGGCCCAGGCCCGCTGCCAGCCGATCTCTCCCGGTGCCTTGTGCCTGACCTGTCGCTGCCCCATAAAGGCCGCCATAATTGTTGCGGGCACGTTCCCCCGCGCCCGCCCATAAGCGGCTCGCGCCGTTAACCAAGTGTTAAGAGCAAATATGCCAGCAGACACCGTGATCACCCGTTTCGCCCCCTCGCCCACCGGCTTCCTCCATATCGGGGGGGCGCGTACCGCTCTGTTCAACTGGCTGTTCGCCCGCCACAACAAGGGGGAGTTCCTGCTCCGCATCGAGGACACCGACCGCGCCCGCTCGACCCCGGAGGCGACCGAGGCGATCTTCGCCGGGTTGAAATGGCTCGGGCTGGACTGGGACGGCGAGGCGGTCAGCCAGTTCTCCCGCATCGCCCGCCATGGGGAAGTCGCGGCCGAGATGCTGGCCCGCGGCACCGCCTACAAATGCTTCGCCACCAGGGACGAGATCGACGCCTTCCGCACCGAGGCCCGGGCCGAGGGCCGCCCGCCGCTGTTCCTCAGCCCGTGGCGCGATGCCGACCCCTCGACCCACCCGCAAGGCGCCGAATTCACCATCCGGCTGAAGGCGCCCCGCGAAGGCAAGGTCGTGGTCGAGGACAAGGTCCAGGGCCGCGTCGAGTGGGACGCCTCCTCGCTCGACGACCTGATCCTGCTGCGCTCGGACGCCACCCCGACCTACATGCTGGCGGTGGTGGTCGACGACCACGACATGGCCGTCAGCCACGTGATCCGCGGCGACGACCACCTGACCAACGCGGCCCGCCAGATCCTGATCTACCGCGCCATGGGCTGGCAGGCGCCGGTGTTTGCCCATATCCCGCTGATCCACGGCCCCGACGGCGCCAAGCTCTCCAAGCGCCACGGCGCGCTCGGCATCGAGGCCTACCGCGACCTGGGCTATCTGCCCGCGGCGCTGCGCAACTACTTGGCCCGGCTGGGCTGGAGCCACGGCGACGACGAGTTCTTCACCAGCGCCCAGGCGATCGAATGGTTCGGGCTCGAGCAGGTCGGCAAATCCGCCGCCCGGTTCGACTTCGCCAAGCTGGAGAATCTCAACGGCCGGCACATCCGCGCGACCCCGGACGGCGACCTGGTGACCGCGCTCGACGAGTTTATTGCAGCGCAACATAAGCCGCCGCTCGACGCCGCCCGCAAAGCGATGCTGACCCAGGCCATGCCGGGCCTGAAGGATCGCGCCAAAACTCTCGTGGAACTAATTGATATATCTCACTATATCATATCTGAACGTCCCTTTCATCCAGAAGAAAAAGCCGCCAAACACCTCGCCGGCGACGCCCCTGCGACGCTCGCGCGTTTGACCGTGCGCCTACAAAATGCTAGGCGATGGACCGCAGGATCGCTGGAGGAAAGTGTCCGCGCCTTCGCCGAGGAAGAGCAGATCAAACTCGGCCGGATTGCCCAACCGTTGCGCGTCGCCCTGACCGGGCGCACGGTCAGTCCGGGGGTGTTCGAGGTGATGGAAACGCTCGGCCGGGACGAGACCCTGGCGCGCCTTGGCGACGTCGCCGCGGCGCCCTGACCGGTCGCGGCGGAGCTGCCGGAATATGCCGGAATTCGCCGGAATTCGCCGGAATACGATAGAGCGCGGCCCCCCGCGGCCCCCGCCAGAACAGCGAGAGGACACGCCCATGACCGAGAAATCCACCCGCACCGCGACCATCATCCTCGACAATCGGAGCGTGGAATTCCCGGTCTACGACGCCGTCCACGGCCCCTCGGTGATCGACGTGCGGACCCTCTACCGGGACCTCGGCGTGTTCACCTACGACCCCGGCTACACCTCGACCGGGAGCTGCGAGTCGAAGATCACCTTCATCGACGGCGACAAGGGCGAGCTCTTGTATCGCGGCTATCCGATCGATCAGCTGGCCGAGAACAGCCACTATCTCGAGGTCTGCTACCTGCTGCTCTACGGCGAGTTGCCGACTGCCTCGCAGTTGGAGGATTTCGAGGACCTGGTCACCCGCCACACCATGCTGCACGACCAGATGCAGTATTTCTACCGCGGTTTTCGCCGTGACGCCCATCCGATGGCGATCGTCTGCGGCGTGGTCGGCGCGATGTCGGCCTTCTATCACGACTCGACCGATATCAACGACGCCTGGCAGCGCGAGGTGGCGACCATCCGGCTGATCGCCAAGCTGCCGACGATCTGCGCCTGGGCCTACAATTATTCGATCGGCCGGCCCTTCGTCTATCCGCGCAACGATCTCGACTACGCGGCCAACTTCCTGCACATGTGTTTTGCGGTGCCCAGCGAGGAATACATCGTCGATCCGATCCTGGCCCGGGCCATGGACCGGATCATGACCCTGCACGCCGACCACGAGCAGAACGCCTCGACCTCGACCGTGCGCCTGGCCGGCTCGTCCCACGCCAACCCGTTCGCCTGCATCGCCGCCG
>JACZTQ010000182.1 GCA_022573605.1 Pseudomonadota bacterium
CCCCCACTCCCTCTGGGAGCGGGGACGGGCTGGGAGGGCGGACGGGGGGGAGGCTGCGGCGGTGGCGCCGGGTGCTGCGGCGCCGACAGGGCGGCGCCCCCCGGCCGGAGCCCCCCTCACCCCGCCAAGATCCGCTCGACGATCTCGCCGGTGTTCTTCGAGAGATTCGCCACGCCCGCGATCCGATCCAGTTCGGCCCGCATCAGGGTCTGGCGCCCGGTGTCGTAGCCGCGCATGGTCTCGAACACCCCCGCCACCCGGGCGGTGGTCTGCGGGTTGACCGCGTCGAGCCGGATCAGCCAGTCGGCGACAAACCGGTAGCCCGCACCGTCGGCGCGGTGGAAGACCACCGGGTTGGCCCCCGCCAGCACCCCGATCAGGGCGCGGAACTTGTTCGGGTTCCGCCAGTCGAAACTGGCATGCCCGGTCAGCGCCTCGACCCGCGCCAGGGTGCCGGGCAGCGGGGCGGAGGCTTGCAGCGCCAGCCACTTGTCGACCACCAGCGGGTCGTGTTGCCAGCGGCTGTGGAAGGCCTCCAGCAGGCCGTCCGCGACCGGCGCGCCCTCGTGGGCGAGCGCGGTCAGGGCGGGCAGGGCGTCGGACATGTTGCCGGCGGCGCGAAACTGGGCCTCGGCCAGGGCGAAGGCTTGCTCCGAGCCGGTCGCGGCGAGCAGCGCCAGGCAACGGTTCTTCAGCGCTCGCGGCCCGGCCGAGGCGGCGTCCGGACTGTAGGGGCGGTCGGATTTGGCCGACTCGTAGATCCGGGTCAGATCGGTCGACAGCTCGTTGCCCAGGGTCTGGCGCATCCTGCGCAGCGCCGCATGGATCGCGTCCGGGTCCGCCAGGCCGCCCCGGGCCGCGATCTCGCGCGAAATCTCGTCGACGCCGGGCACTTCCAGCACCATGGCCCGGAAGGCGGCATCGAGGCTGTCGTCGGTCAGCACCGCGCCCATGCCCTCGACCCAGGCCCCGGGAATGTCGCCGGTGAGGGGTCCGGTCCTGGCGATCAGCCCGAGCGCGATGCGCACGGCGTAAGCGCGCCCGGCCTCCCAGCGGTTGAACGGGTCGGTGTCGTGGGCCAGCAGGAAGGCGGCTTCGGCGTCCGATATCTCGCGCTCGACGATCACCGGGGCGGAGAAGCCGCGCAGGATCGAGAGGATGGGCTTGCCGGGGGTGGGTGCGGCATCTGATTCGGCCCCCCTCCCCGACCCCAACCGGGGGAGGGGACGCCAACCGGGGTCGGGGTCGCCAAAATCATAGCTGAAGCTTTGCTCGGCGGTGGTCAGTTCCAGCACCTGCGTCGGCGCGATCTCGGCGCCGTTGGGGCCGATCAGGCCGACCGCGACCGGGATCACCAGGGGCTGTTTGTCCGCCTGGCCGGGGGTCGGCGGCGTGGATTGGCGCAGCGTCAGGGTGTAGCGGCCGTCGGCCCAGGCTTCCTCGACCGCGATGCGCGGCGTGCCGGCCTGGCTCCACCAGCGGGCGAACTGCGCCAGATCGCGCCCGGTCGCGTCCTCGAAGCACTTTCGGAACTGCTCGATGGTGCAGGCCTGGCCGTCGTGGCGCTCGAAATAGAGCTCGAGCGCACGGCGGTAGCCCTCGCTCCCCACCAGGGTGCGCAACATGCCGATCACCTCGGCGCCCTTCTCGTAGACGGTGGCGGTATAGAAGTTGTTGATCTCGATGTATTCCCGCGGCCGCACGGGGTGCGCCAGCGGCCCCTGGTCCTCGCCGAACTGACGCGCGCGCAGCCGCTTCACGTCGTCGATCCGGGTCACCGCGCGGCCGCGGGTGTCGGCCGAGAACTGCTGGTCGCGGAACACCGTCAGCCCCTCCTTCAGGCAGAGCTGGAACCAGTCGCGGCAGGTGATCCGGTTGCCGGTCCAGTTGTGGAAATACTCGTGCGCGACGATCGCCTCGATCAGCGCGTAATCGCGGTCGGTGGCGGTCTCGGGGCTGGCCAGGACGTATTTCGAGTTGAAGATGTTCAGCCCCTTGTTCTCCATCGCCCCCATGTTGAAGTCGTCGACCGCGACGATCATGAAGAGATCCAGGTCGTATTCGCGCCCATGGGTCGCCTCGTCCCAGCGCATGGCGCGCTTGAGGCTGTCCATGGCATAGGCGCATTTGCCCTGGTCGCCGGGGCGGACGTATATCTTCAACGCCACCTCGCGCCCGCTCATGGTGGTGAAGCCGGCGTCGTGGCTGACCAGATCGCCCGCCACCAGCGCGAACAGATAGGCCGGTTTGGGGTGCGGATCGCGCCATTCGGCGAAGTGGCGCCCCTTTGGCAGGTCGCCGGAGGCCACCGGGTTGCCGTTCGAGAGCAACACCGGACAGGTGGCGCGGTCGGCCTCGATCCGGACCCGGAACGGCGCCATCACGTCGGGCCGGTCGGGGTAGAAGGTGATCTTGCGAAAACCCTCGGCCTCGCACTGGGTGCAGTACATGCCCTGCGAGATGTAGAGCCCCTCCAGCGTGGTGTTGGCCCGCGGGACGATCTCGGTCTCGCACTCCCAGGTGAAGCGCTCGGCGGGCAGGCTGGCGGCGGCCAGGCGCAGGCCCTCGGCCGTCAGTTCCGGCTCGACCGGGCACCCGTCCAGCACCGCCGAGACCAGGGTCAGCAGGCGGCCGTCGAGCGCCAGGTCGGCCGGTCCTTCGGCGGCGCGCTCCGGGTTGCGCCTGAAATCGATGCGGGCCTTGACCCGGGTCGCCGAGGGCGCGAGGTCGAACTCCAGCGCGACGCCGTCGATCAGCCAGTCCGGGGCGCGGTAGTCGGCCAGCCGGGTCGCTTGGGGCGGCATCGGTGCGGTATCGGGGTGCATGGCTGGGTCTCCGTGGTGGTTTGCGATTGCACACATAATACCAAAGCTCAGTGATCGGACCCGATCGCAGCGACCCCTCCCCAACCCCTCCCCTTCCTGGGGAGGGGCTTCAGGTCGCGGCAAGTGCAACGGGGTCCCCTCACCCTGAAAGGGGGAGGGTTAGGGTGGGGGTCGCTGCGCTATGAGTCAGGTGCAACGGGCGCTGGTATACCCGCTCGGGCGCGCCCTTCCTAGGCCCCGTGCAATCGGTTAGAAAGACGCCCGGGCAGGGCTGAGAGAGCGAGTCACGAATGGCGCGCACGGCGCAGACGAAAAACCGCCGCAACGCGCGCAGGGCGGCGCCGGCCAAGGGGCGTCGAAAACGCCTGGCGCCGGCCGGGCCGTGGGCGGCGCTGACCCTGGTGGTATTGCTGGCGGTGCTGGCGCTGCGCCTCGCGGTGATCGCGCTGGAGCCCTTCCCGGTGCATTTCGACGAGGCCCAATACTGGGCCTACGGGCAGGCGCTCGACTGGGGCTATTTCTCCAAGCCGCCGCTGGTCGCCTGGCTGGTCCGGGCGGTGACCGAAGTGGGCGGCGACTCGCTGTTCGCGCTCAGGCTGGTCAGCCCGCTGGCGCACGCGCTGACCGCCTGGCTGATCTTCCTCACCGGGCGCCGGCTCTGGGACGGGCGGAGCGGCTTCTGGGCGGCGGCCGGTTACACCGCGGCGCCCGGCGTCGGGCTGTCGGCGATGATCCTGTCGAGCGACCCGGTGATGATGGCGTTCTGGGCCGCCGCGCTCTACGCCATGGTGCGCGCCGCCGAGAGTGAAGGCCGGCTCTGGTGGGGCGTTCTTGGGGTGCTGATCGGCGCCGGTCTGCTGGCGAAATACACCATGCTGGCCTTCGCCCTGGGGGCGCTCGGCTACGGGCTGTTCGCAGCCCGCGAGCGCAACTGGGCGGGGACCGCGATTGCGGCGGCGGCGGCGCTGCTGGTGGTGTCGCCGAACCTGTTCTGGAACGCCGCCAACGGCTTCGTCACGCTGGCCCATGTGGCGGGCGACGCCGACCCCGGCCGGGGCTATTTCCACCTCGTCGAGGCGGCCGAGTTCGTGGGCGCGCAGTTCGCGGTGATCGGGCCGGTGTTCATGGCGGCGATCCTGCTGGCGCTGAAGAACCGGAGCGCCTGGCGCGATGATTGGGGCATGCGGCTGGTGGCCTGGCAGACGGTGCCGCTGCTGGCGGCGATGACGGGGCTCGCGTTGGTGACCCGGGCGCAGGCGAACTGGGCCGCGCCGGCCTATATCGGCGGCGCGCTGCTGGCGGCGCGCTGGCTGGTGACGGCGGGCGGGGCGCCGGCGCTGCGGGCGCAACTGGGGGTCGGCATCGCCGCCTCGCTGGCGCTCTGGACCGTGGCCGGGCTCTATGCCGGCCAGGCCGAGGAGCTGACCATTCGGCTCGACCCGTTCCGGCAGATGCGGATCAGCCAGCCCTACTGCGAGCTGGTGCTCGGCACCATGGACGAGGAGGGCTCGGAGGTGCTGCTCTCGGACAACCGGCGCCGGCTCTCCGAGTGCATGTTCTACGGCGGGCTGGGCTGGGACGCGGTGGCGATCTGGAACCCGGACGGGCGGCCCGGCAACCACCACGAACTGGTCGCCGCGCTGCGGCCCGGCGATCAGCGCCAGATGCTGCTGGTGGTGGAGCGCGGCGCGGCGGCGCTGGCGCACCATTTCGAGGCCGCCCGCGAGGTCGACAGCGGGTTTCTGGAGACCCATGTCGACCGCTCGGTGGCGTTCTCGATCTGGGCCGTGCGCGGCTTCAAGGGGTATTGAGGGAGGCCGGCGACGGGGGGCCATGCGCTGCCCTCCCCCGGTCACAACGCCGTCCCCTCCCCCCTCTGGGGGGAGGGTTAGGGAGGGGGCCGTGAATGAACCGATCCCGCAACCTGTGCAGCGCGTCCCCTCCCCACTCCGGGAGAAGGCCAGGGAGGGGGGCCGTGCAACCCGCTCAACCCTTCGCCCAAGGCGCCGGGCGCTTGTCGAAGAACGCCGCAATGCCCTGCGCCGCCTCCTCGGTTTCCCACTGGTCGGCCAGGGCCGTGGCGGTCATCGCGATGGTGGCGTCGTCGATCGGCCGGGCGAGGCGGAACAGCAGCGCCTTCGAGGCCGCGGCCGCACCGGGCGCGACGCCGAGATAGGGGGCGATCTCGGCCTCGACGGCGGCGTCGAGATCGCCCAAGGCGACGGCACGGCTGGCGAGCCCCAGCCGCACCGCCTCGTGGGCATCGAACAGCCGGGCCGAGGCGAACACCTCGCGGGCGTGGGCCAGCCCCATGCGGGCCACCACATAGGGCGAGATCGTCGCCGGGATCAGCCCGAGCCTGGTCTCGGTGAAGCCGAAACGCACGCCGGTGACGGCGATGGTCACGTCGCAGACCGACATCAGCCCCAGGCCGCCGCCGAAGGCCTGGCCCTGGACCCGGCCGATCAGCGGCTTGGGCAACTCGTTCAGCGCCTTGAGCATCAGCGCCAGCCGGGTCGCCTCGGCGATGCGCCCGGCCCGGCTGGCGCTCTGCTGGTCGCGCATCCAGGCCAGATCGCCGCCGGCGCAGAAGCTCTTGCCCGCCCCGGTCAGGACGACGGCGCGGATCGCGGCGTCGCCAGCGAGTTCGCTGGCGGCGGTGGTCAGTTCGGCAATCATCCGGGCATTCAGCGCATTGTGCTTGCCGGGCCGGTTGAGGGTCAGGGTGGCGACGCCGCGAGGGTCGCGATCAATTAAGATGGTCTCGAAGCTCATTCCAGCAACCCTCTCAAATTGCGGACAAAATGTTCCGCGCGGTCCAGCGCATCAAGGTCCAGCCCGGTGGCGCTTCCCCTGGCCGCCAGGTCGCGGGCCAGCGCGCCGGTGGCGAGGTTGCCCTTGGCCCCCGGCGCGTAGGGGCAGCCGCCCAGCCCGCCGACGGCGGCATCGAACACCCGCAGCCCCTTCTCGATGCTGACCGCGACGCTCTCCAGCGCCCTTCCGTTGGTGTCGTGGTAGTGGCCCGCCAGCTTCTCTGGAGGCGCCACCGCCAGCACCGCGTCGAGCATCGCCGCCACGGTCTCGGGCGTGCCCTGGCCGATGGTGTCGCCGAGCGAAACCTCGTAGCAGCCGAGCCCGAACAGGAGCCCGGTAACACGAGCGACCTCGGCGGGCGCGATGGGTCCTTCATAGGGGCAGGCGATGGCGGTCGAGATGTAGCCGCGCACCGGCATGCCGTCGGCCTTGGCCGCCTCGGCGACGGGGCGGAAGCGCTCGATGCTCTCGGCGATCGAGCAGTTGATGTTCTTTCGGCTGAACGCCTCCGATGCGGCGCCGAAGATGGCGATCTCGTCGATGCCGGCGGCGCGGGCCGCCTCATAGCCCCGCATGTTGGGCGTCAGCGCGGCGTAGCTGGTGCCGGGACGCCGCGCGATGCCGGCCATCACCTCGGCCCCGTCGGCCATCTGCGGCACCCATTTCGGCGACACGAAGCTGGCCGCCTCGATGCGCTTGAAACCGACCGCCGAGAGCAGGTCGATCAGTTCGATCTTCCGCGCCGCCGGGATCGGGCGCGGCTCGTTCTGGAGCCCGTCGCGGGGGCCGACCTCGACGATGGTGATTTCGGGGGTGACCTCCGTCATGCCACCGGCTCCAGGGTGATCAGCAGCGCGCCTTCCTCGACCTGCTCGCCGGCGCAAACCGCGACCTCGGCCACGGTGCCGCTCCGGGGTGCGGTCAGGCTGTGTTCCATCTTCATCGCCTCCATCACCGCCAGCACCTCGCCGGCGGCGACCGTCGCCCCCGGCGAGACATTCAGCGATTTGACGATGCCGGGCAGC
>JACZTQ010000183.1 GCA_022573605.1 Pseudomonadota bacterium
TCTCGGAGGAAATGGCGCTGTTCCTGCACGCCTGCGTGCGGACCCGGCTGAACGTGATGATCTCCGGCGGAACCGGCTCGGGCAAGACCACGACGCTGAACGCGCTGTCGAGCTTCATCCCGAACGAGGAGCGCATCGTCACCATCGAGGACACCGCCGAGTTGCAGCTCCAGCAGGATCATATCGGCCGGATGGAGTCGCGCCCGGCCAATATCGAGGGCACCGGCGCGGTGACGATCCGCGATCTGGTGCGCAACGCGCTGCGCATGCGCCCGGACCGCATCATCGTCGGCGAGTGCCGCGGCGACGAGGTCATCGACATGCTGCAGGCGATGAACACCGGCCACGACGGCTCGATGACCACGATCCACGCCAACAGCCCGCGCGACGCGCTGGGCCGGATCGAGAACATGATCGGCATGTCCGGCATCGAGCTGCCGCTGAAGGTGGTGCGGGCGAACATCGCCAGCGCGATCAATCTGGTGGTCCAGGTCACGCGCATGACGGACGGCATGCGCCGGATGATCTCGATCACCGAGATCGTCGGCATGGAGGGCGATGTCGTCACCATGCAGGAGATCTTCAAGTTCCACCGGCAGGCGACCGACAGCAAGGGCCGGATCATCGGCCGCTATGGCGCCACCGGCATTCGCAGCAGTTTCACCGACCGGTTCAGGCAATGGGGCTACGACCTGCCCGCCAGCCTGTTCAAGCCGGAGTTGTAAGGGCACGAAGGGGCGCGCGCGCAGATGTTTTTCCAGCCTCTGATCTACGCCTTCATCTTCGTCGGCGTCTTCATGATGGTCGAGGGCATCTACCTCGTCATCTACGGCAAGATGCTGAAGCGCGAGAAGAAGATCAACCGCCGGCTGGCCCTGCTGGAGGACGGCAAGGACACCGAGGAAGTCCTCAGCATCCTGCGCTTGGAGCGCGAGGGCGCCGAAAAGCACGAAAAGATCCCGGTCATCGGGCCGCTGGTCGAGATGGCCCGCCATGCCGCCATCGCGCTCACCATCTCCCAGATCGTGATCGCCCTGGTCGGCCTGACGGTGCTGTCGTTCGTGCTGTTGAGCGTGTTCACCGGCGCGGTGATCCAGATTCGCATCGTCGTCGCCCTGATCGTCGGCTATGCCGCCTTCTACATCTGGCTGCGCGGCAAGGCGAAAAAGCGCATCTCGCTGTTCGAGGAACAGTTGCCCGATGCGCTGGACCTGATGGTGCGCTCGCTGCGCGTCGGCCATCCGATGAACGCCGCGATCGGCATCGTCGCCCGGGAGATGGCCGACCCGCTGGGCACCGAGTTCGGGCTGATCGCCGACGAGACCACCTATGGCATGACCATCACCGATGCGCTGGACCGTCTGGCCGAGCGCGTGCCGGTGCCGGATCTGCGGTTCGTCGCCATCGCCATCAACATCCAGAGCACCTCGGGCGGCAATCTGGCCGAGATTCTGGCCGGCTTGAGCGCGGTGATCCGGGCCCGCTTCAAGCTGTTCCGGAAGGTCAGGGCGATCACCGCCGAGGCCCGCTGGTCGGGCTGGTTCCTGTCGGTGTTTCCGATCATCGCGCTGCTGATGGTGCAGGTCGTTCAGCCGGACTACTACGACCGGGTCTCGGACCATCCGCTGTTCCTGCCCGGGGCGATCCTCACCGCCATCCTGCTGGTCGTGAACATCTTCTTCATGCGGATGCTGGTGAACATCAAGGTATAGGATAGGCAGATCATGGAAGACGAGGCCACGCAGACCGCCGACGGAGTGATCGGACAGCTCTGGAACACCCTGATCGAGAACTACGGCGCCGCCGCGCCGTTCTACGTGCTCGGGGCGATCGGCCTGATCATGATGATCATCGCGGTGCCTATCTTGCTGCGCAAGCGCAAGGATCCCCTGGAGCGCTTCAGCTTCTCCGACGAGCGGCTGAGATCCGATCTGGTCCGGCTGCGCGACGACACCGATGACGGCAGCCTGAAGGGTCTCGCGGATTACCTCGAGCCGAAGGACCAGGAGGAGATGAGCGAGACCCGGTCCATGCTGCGCTCGGCGGGTTACCGGGGCGGCGCGGCGGTGCGCCAGTTCTATTTCGCCCGCGCCGGTCTGGCGGTGCTCCTGCTCGCCATCGGCATGGTCGCTACCTTCCTGATTCCAGCGGAGCCGGACCTGATGTTCAGCGCCATCATCACGGGCCTGATGGCGCTGGCCGGGTATTTCCTGCCGAGCTACTGGGTGCGGCGGAAAATCGCGACCCGCAAGGAAGAGATCACCAACGCCTTCCCCGACGCCATGGACATGATGCTGGTCTGTGTCGAGGGCGGCCAGTCGCTCGACCAGGCGATGGCCCGCGTCGGCGAGGAGATGGAGACCTCCTCGGGGCCGCTGGCGGAAGAGTTCGCGCTGGTCAGCCATGAGTTCCGCGCCGGCAAGGACCGTATCAGCGTGCTGCGCGACTTCGCTTCGCGTTGCGCGGTCAGCGACATCAGCTCGTTCGTGACGGTGCTGATCCAGTCGAGCACGTTCGGCACCTCGATCGCCCAGGCGCTCAGGGTCTATGCCGCGGAGATGCGCGACAAGCGCCTGATGCGGGCCGAGGAGAAGGCCAACATGCTGCCGACCAAGCTGACCCTGGGCACGATGATGTTCACCGTGCCGCCGCTGATCCTGATCCTGGTCGGCCCGTCCTTCATCATGATCCTGCGCTCGCTGGGCGGCCTCGCCGGTGGCGGCGGCGGACCGGCGGTAAATCCAATTCTCCAGCCATGAGGCCACCGGGGCGCCGCGGATTTTTATCGGCGGTCCTGATTGCCTCCGGTCTCCTGGCCGGCGCCTGCGCGCGGCCGGAGGGCGCGACGGCGAGTGTGCCGGCGGCGGGGCCGACGGTCTCCTACCTTTCGCTCGGCAAGCACATGCTGGCGGCGCGCGAGCCCGACCTGGCGATGAAGGCCTTTCTCACTTCGTTGGGCACCGAGGGCGTCTCGGCCGAGGCGATGACCGGCGCCGGCATCGCCGCCCAGCGACAGGGCCTGCTGAAGAGCGCCCGGCGCTATTTCGAACGGGCCCTCCGGCTGGCCCCGGATTCGATGATCGCGAGCAACAATCTAGGCGTGGTGCTCTACCGGCTGAAGGAGTATTATCCGGCCCGTAACGCGTTCCGGCGGGCCCATGCGCTGTCCGGCGGCGCGAGCGGGATGGCGGAGCGCAATTTGAACCTGGCGGAGGCGATGATCGCGCGAATGGAAGGGGCCGCGAAGACGGACCCGGCGATCTCGCACCAGGTGATACGTCTCGGATCCAGCGAGTTCCGGCTGATGGAAATCGCCTCGCCGGATGCGGATGGGGATGCGACGGTGGAGTGAGGAAGGGCAGGCAAATGAAAATGAGAGCGGCAAGGTGGCTGGCCATAACGGTGACGGCCATGGGGCTGGCGGCTTGCGTGAGCGTGAGCGACAAGGTGGATCCGCTGGCCGAGAGCATCATCGACGAGGCCGACCTCAACGATCTGATGCTGACGGCCGCCGATCCCAGCGATGCGGCGGAGTATTTCCAGCAGGCGCTGACCCGCGAGCCGGATCGGGCCGATTTCCGCCGTGGCCTGGCGATCTCGTTGTCGCGCGCCAAGCGTTACAAAGAGGCGGCGCGGGTGTTCCAGGAACTGATCGCGCTGGACCAGGACAAGCCGGTGGACCGGCTGGAATATGCCATCGTCGCCATGAAGCTGGACCGTTGGGAAGATGTGCGAACCTTGTCGCAGAGCCTCCCCGACGGGCTGCAAACCCCGCGGCGATATGCGATCGACGCGATGCTGGCCGATCAGGACAACGACTGGGCCGCGGCCGACGAGGCTTACGCGCGGGCGGAGGAACTGAGTTCGCGGCCGGCCGCGGTGTTGAACAACTGGGGCGTCAGCCAGATGTCGCGCGGCGATCTGAGCGTTGCCGCGAAGACTTTCGAGCGGGCGATATCCTTCGACGGGCGCTTGTTCCGGGCCAAGAACAACCTGGCCATCGTCCGTGGCCTGCAAGGCCACTACGCTCTGCCGCTGGTGCCGTTGAACGACGCCGAGCGCGCCGTGCTGCTGAACAATCTCGGCATCATCGCCATGCGCCAGGGCGAAGAGAAGATCGCCCGGGGTCTGTTCGCCGCCGCCGTCGATTCCCACCCCCAGTATTATTCCGGCGCCGCGGACAAGCTGGCGGCGCTGGAAGCGGTCGTGCTGAACTGATGCCATGATGGACACCCAAGCATTGATGGCGGCCACCGCCGCGATGGGAGTGCTGATGGCGCTGGCGGCCTGGTTCGATCTCAAGGCGCTGCGGATTCCCAACTGGTGCGTGCTGGGGGTGGTCGGGGTGTTCGTCGTCACCGGGCTCTGGGGGTTGCCGTGGGAGTTGTTCTTGTGGCGCTTCCTGTACGGGGTGATCGTGCTGTTCGTCGGGTTCGGGCTGTACTCGATCAGCGGCGGCCATATCGGTGGCGGCGACATCAAGCTGATCGCCGCGCTGACTCCGTTCATCGCCGGCAAGGATCTGCTCTTCGTGCTGCTGGTGTTCGCGCTGCTGTCGTTCGCCGGGCTGATGATCCACCGTCTCGCCCGTGCCCTTCTGCGGGGCCGCAAGACCGGTTGGGCGGCGATGGATCAGAAGCGGTTCTTTCCCGCCGGGCTGCTGCTGGGCGGCACCATCATGATCTATCTGGGCTGGCAACTGGCCGGGGCCGCGGGGCCGGCGGCGGCCTGATCCTTGGTATGAGTCATCGAGACGGCCGGTCGGCTTGCTCCCGCGCCCAGGCGGCCCATTCCGGGTCGTCGAGGAACAGCGGCGGGTGGTCGGTGAACACGCCGGCCAGGCCGGCGGCGCGGAACGGCTCGATTCGAGGGGGGTCGTTGACCGTGAAGACCCGGACGTGGAAGCCATGCGCCCTCGCCCGGGCGAGGATCTCCCGGCTCAGGAACTGGTGCCGGAGATGCAGCGAACAGGCCCCAAGCGACGCCAGAACCTCCGGCCAGCCGGCGGGGGGGTCCCGGTAGAGCACCGCCAGCGGCTGGTCCGGCATCAGCCGGCGCAGCGCTTCCAGCGCGCCCGGCCGGAAGCTGGAGACCAGGATGCGGGTGCGCGTCCAGGGCCGGCCGGCCAGCGCCTCGGCGACGGCCCGGGCGACCCGCTCCGGCGGGGCGCCGTGCGTCTTCATCTCCAGATTGGCGGACAGATCCAGCGCCTCGATCAGGTCGAGGGCCTGCGCCAGGGTGGCGAGCGGCTCGCCGGCATATTGCGCCCCGAACCAGCGCCCGGCGTCGATGCCGGCGAGATCGGCGGCGCCGAGGCGCTCGAGGGGGCCGGTGGCGTCGGTGCAGCGCTCCAGGGTTTCGTCGTGATGCAGCACCGGGGTGGCGTCGCCGAGCAGCGAGACATCGAATTCGAGCCAGCTTGCGCCCAGCCGGGCGGCCAGGCGGATGGCGGTCAGGGTGTTCTCGGGTGCGTCCCGGCTGGCGCCGCGATGGGCGACGATGCGCCCCCGGGTGTCGGTGTCGGGGCGGGGCGGCGGCGCCTGCGGCATCGCGTCGGTCCTTGGGTTTCGGGGCGGGTTTAGCGGCGAATCGGCCGGAATCGTCCGCCGATTTGCCATGCGCCGGAGCGGGGTGCCAGACCGTTGCACAGGTCCGGTGGCTGTGTCATCCCTGCGGCGTGGAAAAAGGGACACCGCAGCGATGGTGCGCCAGGCGATCTTTGCATTGATGGTGGTCGCGGTCGGGTTCGGCTGCATCGGGCTCGCCGAGCGCGGCGCGCGGGCGCTGGAGCGGCTGCTGATCGACCGGGTCGAGCACGGGCTGGCGGTGCTGGAGATCGACTGGGCCGAGATCCGGGCCGACGGGCTGCGCCTCGAGCTGCACGGCCACGCACCGGATATCTTCGCCCGCGACCTGGCGCTCGAATCGGCTCGCGCCACGGCGCCGATCGCGCTGGTGACCGATTACACCTCGGTCACTCTGGCGCCGCCGCGGCGCCTGCCGGTCCGGGTCGAGATGCTGCGCGACGAGCGCGGCCTGACCCTGACCGGCCGGTTCCACGGCGAGCCCATGCGGGCCGGTCTGATCGCCGCCCTGGCGGCCGCCGCGCCGGGCCTGGAGGTGTATGATCTGACCGGCATCAACGCCGCCCGGCCCGGCGCCGGCTGGGGGCCGGAACTGGCGGTCGCGGCGCTGGCCGCGGCGCGGGTGCCCAATGCCTATGTGCGGATCGAGCCGGGTGTGGTGCGGGTCGGAGGGCTGGTGCGCGACGCCGGCCATCGCCAGGCGGTGTCGCTGGAGCTGATGGCGCTGTCCGGCGGCACGGTGCGCCTGGCGTTGCGGTTGCGCGAGCCGCTGGCGGTGGTTGCTCCCTTCGTCTTCGCGGTGCGCAAGGATGCCTCGGGCGGCCTGCGGCTCGAGGCCTGCGCCGCGCGCGACGCCGAGGAGGAGGCGAGGCTGGAGGCGGCGCTGAACCGGTTCGCCATCGTGCCCGGCGAGGCCCGCTGCCCGGCGGCGCTGGGCGGACCCACGGGCGATTGGGCCGGGGCGGCGCAGGCCGGGCTGGCGGCGCTGGACCGGCTGCCGGCGGGGC
>JACZTQ010000184.1 GCA_022573605.1 Pseudomonadota bacterium
CCCAGGCCGGCGAGGCGCTGGCGGTCGGCAACGCCGTGCTTCTGGTGGCGCCGGGCGCTTCCGCCTCGGTGCTGGAATTGGGCGCCTCCGCGCCGGTGCTGGAACCGGGCGGCTCGGTGGCGGCGCTGGACGGGGTGCTGGAGCCGGCGGCACTGGCGCGGCTCGAAGGGTTCGACGCGGTCGCGAGCCATGCCGGCGGCGCGGCGCTGCGGGCGATCCGCCGGGCGCTGGCGGCGCGCGAGGGGGCGCTGCTGGCGCTGATCGCGGAGCCCGGCCAGCCCGAGCGCTATGCGCTCGAGCGCCATGTCTGCGTCGACACCACGGCGGCGGGCGGCAACGCCGCGCTGCTGGCCGATGCGGGGGCGGCTTAGGCCCGGTTCGCGGCCTTCGGGACCGGGTTCCGGCGCCGGAACCGGTCGGGCGCCCGGTCTTGGCGCGACTGCGACAGAAATTGTCGCTGCGGGATAAGAAATTCTTCAATGATTCGATGATATTTACTTTGGGGATACGGAACCGTGGGAGCGGATCGATGCAGCACCAGGCTTTCGCCAAGTCCGGAGGATTCTTCCGGGGCAATCTGCACACCCATTCGACCGGTTCGGACGGCGCCCTCGACCCGGGCGACGTCTGCCGCCGCTATGCCGAGAAGGGCTACGACTTCCTCTGCCTGTCGGACCATTTTGTCGAGAAATACGGCTACCCGGTGACCGACACCACCGGGCACCGCACCAACCGCTTCACCACCATCCTCGGCGCCGAGATGCACACCGGGGCGATGCACAACGGCGAGATCTGGCACATCCTGGCGGTCGGCCTGCCGCCGGAGTTCCCGTCGCTGGGGCGGATCGGGCACGGCAACGGCGGCACTGTCGAGAGCGGGCCGGAGATCGCCCGGCGCTGCGCCGAGGCCGGCGCCTTCGTCGCCATCGCCCATCCGGAATGGAACGGCACCACCGCCGCCGACGCCCGGATGCTCGATGCCGCCGACGCGGTCGAGATCTACAACCACGGCTGCCACGTCGAGAGCGACCGGGGCTACGGGGTCGCGGTCTACGACAAGCTGTTGAGCGAGGGCCGGCGGCTGACCGCCTGCGCCACCGATGATGCTCATTTTTGCGACACCCCGGACCACTTCGGCGGCTGGGTCATGGTCAAGGCCGAGGCCAACGAGCCCAGCGCCCTGCTGGCGGCGCTGAAGGCGGGGGAATACTACGCCTCGACCGGGCCGGAACTGCACGATTTCAGGATCGAGGGCGACAAGGTGGTGGTCGAGTGCTCGCCGGCCGACAACATCGTCGCGATCGGCGCCAACGCCGCCTCCCGCTCGGCCCACGGCGACGGCCTGACCCGGGCCGAGCTGCCGCTGGAACGCTTCCACAAGGGCGGCTGGGTCCGCGCCGCGGTGCACGACGCGGCGGGCAAGCGGGCCTGGTCGAACCCGATCTGGCTCGAGGCTGCGTAATACCAATCTGCGACAATCGCGACTCATCCAGAGCCTTGTCTTTGCCGGGCTTGACCCGGCAATCCAGTCTTTAATTCAATCGGTTAAGGACTGGATGCCCCGGTCGAGCCGGGGCATGACGTGGGTTGGGACCGGTGAGACCCGGTATAAGGCCGTCCTGAATCGGCCCATGTTCCAGCAACCCGCGCTCCCATGCTATCATCGTCTCAAATGGGAGCACCTGATGAGCAACGCCCACACCGAATACTCGTCATTTCGAGAAAACGTAATCGAGCATCTCTTTATCGGAAGGTGCTTGCAGGAATTGTGGAAGCAGAAGGTCTTCAAGGCAGAGGTATTGCGGGCCGATGTCGATGGCTCCGGCTATGACATCGTGATCGAGGCTCGCAACCGGTTGCGCCACATTCAGTTGAAGGCATCGTTCGAGGGCGGAGCCACGCGACAGCAGAAGATCAATGTCTCACTTGCGGCCAAGCCGAGTGGCTGCGTGGTCTGGATAGTCTTCGATCCCGACACGCTGGATTTCAGAGAATTTCTTTGGTTTGGGGCCGATCCGGGGTCACCTCTTCCGAGTTTGGACGGGTTCAAGACAGCGCGGCACACCAAGGGAGATGCCACGGGGTTCAAGGCAGAACGCACAGGTATCAAGATTGTGCCACGGGGGCGCTTCGAGAAAATTGCGACGCTGGCCGAGCTGTCGGGGAAGCTGTTTGGCTAAAGCTTCCGCCGCGCTTTCACCCCCGGTCGAGCCCGATATCCGGCGCGTCCTCGGCCTTCATGCCGACCACGTTGTAGCCGCAGTCGACATGGTGGCACTCGCCGGTGACCCCCGACGAGAGGTCCGAGAGCAGGTAGAACCCGGCCTTGCCCACATCGCTCTGGGTGACGTTGCGGCGCAACGGCGAGTTCAGCTCGTTCCACCTCAGGATATAGCGGAAATCGCCGATGCCCGACGCCGCCAGGGTCTTCATCGGCCCGGCCGAGAGGGCGTTGACTCGGATGCCCTTGGGGCCCAGATCCATCGCCATGTAGCGCACCGAGGCCTCCAGCGCCGCCTTGGCCACCCCCATCACGTTGTAGTGCGGCACCACTTTCTCGGCGCCGTAGTAGGTCAGCGTCAGCAGCGATCCGCCCGCCGCCATCAGCGGTTCGGCGCGCTGCGCCAAGGCGGTGAACGAGTAGCAGGAGATGCTCATCGAACGCTCGAAATTTCCGGCGCTGGTATCGACATAGCGGCCCTTCAGCTCGGCCTTGTCGGCGTAGGCGATGGCGTGGAGCATAAAATCGAGCCGGCCCCAGCGCGAAGCCAGCGCCGCGAACACCGCATCCATCGAGGCGCTGTCGGTGACATCGCAGGGCAGCACGATCCGCGAGCCGACCGAGGCGGCCAGCGGCGCGACCCGCTTTTTCAACATATCGCCCTGATAGGTGAAAGCGAGCTCCGCCCCCTGCTCGTGGCAGGCCTTCGCGATGCCCCAGGCGATCGACCGGTCGTTGGCCACCCCCATGATCAGGCCGCGCTTGCCCGCCATCAGTCCAGCCGTCATGCGAACTCTCCCAAAAGGCGTCAATGCTCTCGCGGGTGCTTAGGAGAAATCGCGGCCCGCATCAAGCGATATGCCAGGGATATGAGGTTGGGGGCTTTCTCGCGGCGCCCCGGCGCGCTAGGTATCCGGGGGCGGCGGGGATGTGGAGAACGAGCATGGTGGAACTGACCACGGGCGGGCGGCTGCGCGGTATCTTCGCCGCCGAGGACCCCTATGCCCTGGCCCGCGCCTGGCTGGCCGAGGCCGAGGCGAGCGAGCCCGAGGACGCCGACGCGGCGGCGCTGGCCACCGTCGATGGCCATGGCCTGCCCAATG
The DNA here is from genome assembly GCA_022573605.1 of Pseudomonadota bacterium. Taxonomy (GTDB): domain Bacteria; phylum Pseudomonadota; class Alphaproteobacteria; order Rhodobacterales; family Rhodobacteraceae; genus Thermohalobaculum. The sequence continues at coordinate 3,325 of JACZTQ010000184.1, forward strand.
TGCGCATGGTGCTGCTGAAGGAGATCGAGCCCGACCCGACCCGGGGCGGGTTCGTGTTCTACACCAATTTCGACAGCGCCAAGGGCCAGGAGCTGAAGGCCAATGCCAGGGCCGCGATGGTGTTCCACTGGAAGAGCCTGCACCGCCAGATCCGCCTGCGCGGCGAGGTCGAACTGGCCGGGGCGAAGCAGGCCGACGCCTATTTCGCCAGCCGCGGCTATCAGAGCCGGATCGGCGCCTGGGCCTCGCGCCAGTCGCGCCCGCTGGCCAACCGCCGCACCCTGCTGGCCGAGGTCGCCAAGCTGGCGGCGAAATACCCGCTGCACCCGCCCCGGCCCCCGCACTGGGGCGGCTACCGCATCCGGCCGCTGGAAATCGAGTTCTGGGGCCAGGGCGATTTCCGCCTGCACAACCGGTTCCGCTGGACCCGGCTGAAATCCGACAGCGCGAGCTGGACGGTGCAGCGGCTGAGCCCGTGAGGCGATTGGTGCATGCCGCACCGGTGACGCGATTGGTGCTGCCGCACCGGTGAGGCGGCTGGCGCGGCCGCGCCCGCGCCACTAGAGTGCTCTGGAGGGAAGGAGGCCGCGCATGGCGGAGCCGAACGATCGCAAGACCCTGGTCCTGACCGGCGCCAGCCGGGGCATCGGCCATGCCACGGTGAAACGCTTCTCCTCGGCCGGCTGGAAGGTGCTGACCTGCTCGCGCTATCCGTTCCCGGAGGACTGCCCCTGGGAGGCCGGGCCGGAGGGCCATATCCAGATCGACCTCGCCGACCCCGCCAGCACCATCGAGGCGGTCGAGGAAATTCGCCGGCGCCTGCCCGACGGGCGGCTGGACGCCCTTGTAAACAATGCAGGAATCTCGCCCAAGGGCCCGGACGGCGAACGCCTGGACACGATCACCACCGACCTCAAGACCTGGGGCCATGTGTTCCATGTCAACTTCTTCGCCCCCGTCGTGCTGGCGCGCGGGCTGATCGAGGAGCTGACCGCGGCCAGGGGGGCGGTGGTCAACGTGACCTCGATCGCGGGGGCAAGGGTGCATCCCTTCGCCGGGGCGGCCTACGCCACCTCGAAGGCGGCGCTGGCGGCGCTGACCCGGGAGATGGCGCACGACCTGGGGCCGCGCGGCATCCGGGTCAACGCCATCGCCCCGGGCGAGATCGAGACCGCGATTCTGAGCCCCGGCACCGACAAGCTGGTCGAGCAGATCCCGCTGCGCCGGCTCGGCACGCCCGAGGAGGTGGCCCGCACGATCTACTACCTGTGCACCCCGGAGAGCTCCTATGTCACCGGGGTCGAGATCGAGATCAATGGCGGGCAGCACATCTGAACCGCCTGAAAAGAAACGACTTTAGCGAGGGACACACCGATGATCGAGCTCTACACCTGGACCACGCCGAACGGGCGCAAGGTCTCGATCCTGCTCGAGGAGCTGGGGGTCGAATACACCGTCCACGGGGTCAATATCGGCCAGGGCGAGCAGTTCGAGCCGGCCTTCCTGGCGATCAGCCCGAACAACAAGATCCCGGCCATCGTCGATCGCGAGACCGGGGTGGAGCTGATGGAATCGGGCGCCATCATGATTTATCTCGCTGAAAAATATGGAAAATTCATCGAGGTCGGCGAGGGCCGGTTGCGGGTCATCGAATGGCTGATGTGGCAGATGGGCGGGGCCGGGCCGTTCCTCGGCCAGGTGCACCACTTCCTCCACTTCAACCCCGGCAAGGCGCCCTATGCGGAGGAGAGATTCTCCAAGGAAGCCAAGAGGTTATACGGCGTTCTCGAGCGGCGACTGGAGGGGCGCGAGTTCGTCGCCGGCGAATATTCCATCGCCGACATGGCGATCTGGCCCTGGATCAGCCGCTTCGAGTGGCAGGAGATCGAGCTCGGCGAATTCCCCAATGTGCGCGACTGGTATCTGCGCATCGCCGGGCGCCCGGCGGTGCAGCGCGGCTATCAGGTGCCGAAATATGTGACCGACCTGCCGATGCCGTGAGGCCGGCCCGACTTGGGCGGGCTTTCGGCCCGATTTGGGCCCGACTTGGGCCCGACTTGGGCCCGACTTGGGCCCGACTTGGGCCCGACTTGGGCAGGCCAATCATGGCGCATCGCGTCTTGCGTTTTGTGCAACGCGGCATTGCGTCACCGTGCATTGCAACAGGCGGCGCGGCGCACCAGATCGGTGGACAATGGCGGGCTTCACCGCGAGCCCCGCTTTACCGAGAGGAGCCACGCCCATGACCACCCTGAGCCTCACCCGCCCGGTTCCCGGTCCCGGCCTCGTCGCGGCACTTCGGACCATCGGCCGGAGCATCGGCCGCGTCGTCGGCTCGATCGCCGCCGGGCAGCGCGCCGCCGGTGATTACCGGCGGATGAATTCCCGCACCGATGCCCAGCTTGCCGCCGACAGCATCAGCCGCGCCGAGGTCGCCCGGATCGTCTTCGAGCGACATTTCGACTGAGCGCGGGGGCGCCCCCTCCCCGGGAGGGAAGGGGGCTTCGCCATCGTGTCACCAGTTCAAGGTGAAGCCGACGGTGCCGCCCAGGTTGCTGTGGCTGACGCCGTAGGCCAGGCCGGCATCGAACTGGAGCGCCCGAGACACCCTGATGGCGCCCGACAGCGAGACCGCGCTGGCGCCCTCGAAATTGCCGTAGCGGCCGCTCATCGCGAACGTGCTCGACGGCGGCACGTAGGGCGCATCCAGCGCCATCGCCATGGCGATGCCCTCCTTGTTGTCCCGGATGTCGCGCCGGTTCTCGCCGATCTGGTCGAACAGGCCGGGATCGTAGGACAGGTTGCCGGCGGCATCGCTGGTGACGAGGCCAAGCTGCCCCGTCTGCGCCGCCGAGCTCGCCGCCGAACTGATGCCCGGCAGGGTGTAGGTTTCGTTCGAGGTGCCGAGCACCACCTGGTTGGCGCGGGTGGTGAAGGCCCCGCCGCCGATCGCGGTAGAGCTCGAATGGGTTGCCGACGAGGCCTCGCCCAAGGCGGTCGAGTTGATGGCGGTCGCTTCGGAGTTCGCGCCGAGCGCCGTCGAGTCGGTGGCGCTGGCGATGCTGCCCGCGCCGGTCGCCGTGCTCTGGTTGCCCGAGGCGGTGCTGCCCGCGCCGGTCGCCGTGCTCTGGCTGCCCGAGGCGATGCTGCCCACGCCGGTCGCCGTGCTGCCGGTGGCCGAGGCGGTGCTGAACACGCCGGTCGCCGTGCTGAAATCGCCCGTGGCCAA
>JACZTQ010000006.1 GCA_022573605.1 Pseudomonadota bacterium
TGGGAGAGGGGCCGGGGGAGAGGGCTTGGCGATGGAGAAACGCTCGGGCACGCGGATACTAACGCCTCGGGCCCGCCGTCTGCGCCGTGAAATGACCGATGCCGAGCGGCGGCTCTGGTCGCGATTGCGCGGCGACCAACTTGGCCTTCGCTTCCGCCGCCAGCATGCTTTCGATCAGCGCTGCATTCTGGACTTCTATGCGCCGTCGTTAAAGCTGGCGGTTGAGCTTGATGGTAGCCAGCATGCGGCAGACGCAGCCAAGGATACTGCGAGAACCCGGCACCTGGTCGTGCGCGGGATTACCGTGCTGCGGTTCTGGAACAACGAAGTGTTAGAGAACACGGATGGGGTCGTGTTAGCCATACAAGCGGTCGTAGATCGGCTGGCGTCACGGCCCTCTCCCCCGACCCCTCTCCCGGGGGGAGAGGGGGGCGAAATCGGCGATGCCGCGCTTGAGGGTCTGAATGTCGTGTTCGGGGAGATCGACCGGTGATGCGGGGTTTGTGGTTCTCACTCATAACAGCACTGAGTGTTGGCACGGCCACCGGGCAGGAGTTGGTGCTTATTAACGACTTGGTAGACCGAGGTTACAAAATCATCGCAGCGTCCTATCAGAACAACATTGATCGAGAAGCAATATATTTCGAGAAAGGCGGTGAGTATTGGATCTGTCTTGTGGCGTATCAGATTGAAGATTATGGAACTACGCGTGCGCCCTACACTGGCGGCGGCGCGTGCTTCCCATTGCTGGGCGAGAGGGAAAAATGAGCTTGCGCCGCCTCCATCACACCCAGCCCGAAAGCTTTGCTTTCACCCCGGCCAACCAGGCCTGGGCGGCGGCGCAGATCAGGAAGTATCCGGAGGGCCGTCAGGCCAGCGCCGTGATCCCGATCCTGTGGCGCGCCCAGGAGCAGGACGGCTGGGTCACCAGGCCGATGATCGAGACCGTGGCCGGGATGCTCGACCTGGCCCGGATCCGGGTCCTTGAGGTCGCTACATTCTACTTCATGTTCCATCTTCAACCGGTTGGTTCCATTGCTCATATCCAGGTCTGCGGTACCACCTCGTGCATGATCTGCGGATCGGAAGACCTGATCGGCGTCTGCCAGAAGAAGATCGCGCCCGAGCCGCATCAACTCAGCCCCGACGGCAAGTTCTCCTGGGAGGAGGTCGAGTGCCTCGGGGCCTGCTCGAACGCGCCGATGGCGCAGATCGGCAAGGACTATTACGAGGACCTGACGGCCAGGAAGCTGGCGATGATCCTCGCCACCCTGGCCAAGGGCGCGGTGCCGGTGCCCGGCCCGCAGAACGGGCGTTACGCCTCGGAGCCTATCAAGGGGCTGACCTCGCTCAAGGGCGAGCGCGCCCACGACACCAACGCCTCGATCGCGCTGGCGCTGGCGCGGGGCGACACGGTGGCCCGGATCACCGGCGAGGCGCCGCCGATCATCGTGGCCAAGTCTCCGCCCGCGCCCGAGGCCGCCGGGCAAGCCGCGCCGGACGACCTGAAGCGGATCAAGGGCGTCGGGCCGAAGCTGGAGACGGCTCTGAACGGGCTCGGCGTCTTCCACTACGACCAGATCGCCAACTGGAGCGCCGCCGAGGCCGCCTCGGCCGATGAGCGGCTGAAGGCCAGGGGGCGGATCGCCCGCGACGGCTGGATCGAACAGGCCAAGGCGCTGGCGGGGCCAAATTCGGCGGGAAGAGGGTGACGGCGATGCTCGACGACAAGGACCGCATCTTCACCAACCTCTACGGCATGTTCGACCGCTCGCTGAAAGGCGCGATGGCGCGCGGGCAATGGGACAAGACCGCCGACCTGATCGCCCGGGGGCGCGACAACATCGTCCAGGAGATCAAGGACAGCGGCCTGCGCGGGCGTGGCGGCGCGGGTTTCCCGACCGGGCTGAAATGGTCCTTCATGCCGAAAGGCTCCGACGGGCGGCCGTCCTATCTGGTGGTCAACGCGGACGAGTCCGAGCCCGGCACCTGCAAGGACCGCGAGATCATGCGCCACGATCCGCACACCCTGATCGAGGGCTCGCTGATCGCCTCCTTCGCGATGGGGGCGCACACCTGCTACATCTACCTGCGCGGCGAATACGTGCGCGAGCGCGAGGCGTTGCAGGCCGCCATCGACGAGTGTTACGAGGCCGGGCTGCTGGGCCGCAACGCGGCCAACTCCGGCTTCGATCTGGACATCCATCTGCACCACGGGGCCGGGGCCTACATCTGCGGCGAGGAGACCGCGCTGCTGGAGTCCCTCGAGGGCCGCAAGGGCATGCCGCGGCTGAAGCCGCCGTTCCCGGCCGGGGTCGGCCTCTACGGCTGCCCGACCACGGTCAACAACGTCGAATCGATCGCCGTGGTGCCGACCATCCTGCGCCGGGGCGCCTCCTGGTTCGAGGGCTTCGGGCGGCCCAACAACACCGGCACCAAGATCTTCGCCATCTCGGGCCATGTGAAGGCGCCCTGCGTGGTCGAGGAGGCGATGTCGATCGGGCTCAGGGAACTGCTGGAGCGCCATTGCGGCGGGGTGCGCGGGGGCTGGAAGAACCTCAAGGCGGTGATCCCGGGGGGCTCGTCGGTGCCGCTGCTGCCGGCCAGCCTGTGCGACGGCGCGATCATGGATTTCGACTGGCTGCAGAGCCAGAAATCCGGCCTCGGCACGGCGGCGGTTATCGTGATGGACCAGTCGACCGACGTGATCAAGGCGATCTGGCGGCTGGCCAAGTTCTACAAGCACGAAAGCTGCGGCCAGTGCACGCCGTGCCGCGAGGGCACCGGCTGGATGATGCGGGTGATGGACCGGCTGGTCACCGGCGACGCCGATCCGCACGAGATCGACCTGCTGCTGGATGTGACCAAGCAGGTCGAGGGCCACACCATCTGCGCCCTGGGCGACGCCGCGGCGTGGCCGATCCAGGGCCTGATCCGGCATTTCCGGAACGAGATCGAGGACCGCATCAAGGCCAAGCGCACCGGGCGCGTCAGCGCGGTGGCGGCGGAGTAGGGCGAGATGAGCGATCTCAGAAAAATCATCATCGACGGCATCGAGGTCGAGGCCGACCCCGGGCTGACCCTGATCCAGGCTTGCGAGCAGGCCGGGATCGAGATCCCGCGCTTCTGCTACCACGAGCGCCTGTCGATCGCCGGCAACTGCCGCATGTGCCTGGTCGAGATCGTCGGCGGGCCGCCGAAGCCGGCGGCAAGCTGCCACATCCAGGTGAAGGACCTGCGCCCGGGCCGCAATGGCGAATTGCCGGAGGTCAGGACCAACTCGCCCATGGTCAAGAAGGCCCGCGAGGGGGTGATGGAGTTCCTGCTCATCAACCACCCGCTCGACTGCCCGATCTGCGACCAGGGCGGCGAGTGCGACCTGCAGGACCAGGCGATGGCCTACGGGGTCGACTTCTCGCGCTTCCGCGAGCCCAAGCGGGCGGTGGACGAGATCGACCTCGGCCCGCTGGTGGCGACCGAGATGACCCGCTGCATCTCCTGCACCCGCTGCGTGCGCTTCATCACCGAGGTCGCCGGGGTGCCCGAGATGGGCCAGACCGGGCGCGGCGAGGACAGCGAGATCGTCTCCTACCTCAACGCCGCCCTGACCTCGGAGCTGCAGGGCAACGTGGTCGATCTGTGCCCGGTCGGGGCGCTGACCAACCGGCCCTACGCCTTCACCGCCCGGCCCTGGGAGCTGACCAAGACCCAGAGCATCGACGTGATGGACGCGCTGGGCTCGAACATCCGCATCGATGTGCGCGGGCGCGAGGTGATGCGCATCCTGCCGCGCAACCATGACGGGGTGAACGAGGAGTGGCTGGCCGACCGCTCGCGCTATGTCTGGGACGGGCTGCGCCGCCAGCGGCTCGACAAACCCTATGTGCGCATCAATGGTCATGGGGACGGCAAGCTGAAACCGGCAAGCTGGGGCGAGGCGTTCAAGGCCGTCGCCGCCGCCGTCAAGGACGCGGGCAACGACATCGCGGCGGTCGCGGGCGATCTGGCCCCGGTCGAGGCGGTCTGGGCGCTGAAGGGGCTGATGGATGGCCTCGGCTCGGCGCGCTACGACTGCCGCCAGGACGGCGCGGCGCTGCCGCCGGGCAACCGCTCGGGCTATGTGGGCAACGCGCGGATCGAGGATATCGACGCCGCGCGGGCGATCCTGATCGTCGGCTCGAACCCGCGCCTGGAAGCGCCGGTGCTGAACGCGCGTATCCGCAAGGCGTGGATCGACGGGGCCGACGTGGCGGTGGTGGGCGCGGCCGTCGATCTGACATATGAGCATCATTACCTCGGCGCCGGGCCGGAGACGCTGGCCGGCGACAGCCGGGCGAAGATCGTCGACACCATGAAGGGCCGCGACAATCCGCTGATCATCCTCGGCCAGGGTGCGCTGGCGCGCGCCGATGGGGCGGCGGTGCTGGGCCAGGTGATGGCGATGGCGGGCGAGATCGGCGCCAAGCTGCTGGTGCTGCACACCGCCGCCGCCCGCGTCGGGGCGATGGATGTGGGATTCACCCATGATGGCGGAACGAGTTCCGCCCTACGGGGCGCCAAGCTGGTGTTCAACCTCGGCGCCGACGAGATCGACATGCCGGACAAGCCCTTCGTGGTCTACCAGGGCAGCCACGGCGACCGCGGCGCGCACCGCGCCGACGTGATCCTGCCGGGAGCGGCCTGGACCGAGCAGTCGGGCATCTACGTCAACACCGAGGGCCGCCCGCAGATGGCCAACCGGGCCGGCTTCCCGCCCGGCGACGCCCGCGAGGACTGGGCGATTCTCCGCGCGCTTTCTGGTGAATTGGGGTCGGCGGAATTGGGCCGGACCCTGCCGTTCGACAGCCTGGCCCAGCTTCGCGCCGGCATGTTCGAGGCCCACCCGCATCTGGGCGCGCTGGACCGGGTGCCGGTCAACGAGTGGACACCGGTGGCGGCGGGTGCGATGGGGGATGCGCCCTTCGCCCCGGCGCTGGCCGACCACTACCTGGTCAACCCGATCGCCCGGGCCAGCGAGGTGCTGGCCGAACAGAGCCGGCTCGCGGCGGCGCGGTCGATGAACGTGGCTGCCGAGTGAATTGGGGGGAGTGACCGGATGACAGCGTTCCTCGATACCAACCTCGGCGTCTTCGTCCTGATCCTGGCGCAATGCCTGGTGGTGATGGTGACGATCCTGGTCAGCCTCGCCTTCCTGCTTTACATGGACCGCAAGGTCTGGGCGGCGGTGCAGCTCCGGCGCGGACCCAACGTGGTCGGACCCTGGGGCATATTGCAGTCGTTCGCCGATTTCATGAAGTTCATGCTGAAGGAAATCGTCATCCCGGCGGGCGCCGACAAGGTGGTGTTCCTGCTCGCGCCGCTGCTGAGCTTCGTGCTCGCCGCCATCGCCTGGGTGGTGATCCCGTTCAGTGACGGCTGGGTGATCTCGGACCTCAATGTCGGCATCCTCTACATCTTCGCGATCTCGTCGCTCGGCGTCTACGGCATCATCATGGGCGGCTGGGCGTCGAACTCGAAATACCCCTTCCTGGGGGCGCTGCGCTCGGCCGCCCAGATGGTCTCCTACGAGGTCTCGATCGGGCTGATCATCATCGGCGTGCTGATCTCGACCGGCTCGCTGAACCTCTCCGATATCGTGCGGGCGCAGGACGGGCGTTTCGGGCTGCTCAGCTGGTACTGGCTGCCGCATTTTCCGATGATGGTGATCTTCTTCATCAGCGCCCTGGCCGAGACCAACCGCCCGCCGTTCGACCTTGCCGAGGCCGAGTCGGAACTGGTGGCGGGCTATCAGGTCGAATACTCCTCGACCCCGTATCTGCTGTTCATGATCGGCGAATACATGAACATCGTGCTGATGTGCGCGCTGATGACGATCCTGTTCTTCGGCGGCTGGCTCAGCCCGATCCCCGGCCTGCCCGACGGGGTGCTGTGGTTCGTGGTCAAGGTGGTGTTCTTCTTCTTCATCTTCTCGATGGTGAAGGCGATCGTGCCGCGCTACCGCTACGACCAGCTGATGCGGCTGGGCTGGAAGGTGTTCCTGCCGATGAGCCTGGGCTGGGTGGTGTTCGTGGCGATCATGGCGCGGCTGGACGTGGTGGGCTACGCCCGCTTCGCGGTGGGAGGCTGATATGGGGATTCCGTTCGACAAGGCCGTGCGCTACTTCCTGCTGGCCGATATCCTGACCGGCTTCAGGCTGGGGATGAAATACTTCTTCAAGCCCAAGGTGACGATCAACTACCCGTTCGAGAAGGGCCCGCTCAGCCCGCGCTTCCGCGGTGAGCTGGTGCTGCGCCGCTACCCCAACGGCGAGGAGCGCTGCATCGCCTGCAAGCTGTGCGAGGCGATCTGCCCGGCCCAGGCGATCACCATCGAGGCCGAGCCGCGCGCCGACGGCTCGCGCCGGACCACCAAATACGACATCGACATGACCAAGTGCATCTATTGCGGCTTCTGCCAGGAAGCCTGCCCGGTGGATGCCATCGTGCTGGGACCGAATTTCGAATACTCGACCGAAAACCGCGAGGAGCTGCTCTACAACAAGGAGAAGCTGCTGGCGAACGGCGACCGCTGGGAGCGCGAGATCGCCCGGAATATCGAGCTGGACGCGCCCTACCGGTAGGGCGCGGAACATTGTCATCGCCCGGCTTGACCGGGCGATCCGGAAGAGGCGCAGCACGCGGCCATCTGGATGCCCCGGTCAAGCCGGGGCATGACGCGAGGGAGGACGCGCCCTACCGGTAGGGGGGTGTCGGCGAAATGACGTCATTCCCGCGCAGGCGGGAATCTCCGACCGAGAGATGCCCCGGCCAAGCCGTGGCATGACGGACGAGAAGAGATGCCCCGGCCAAGCCGTGGCATGACGGACGAGAAGAGATGCCCCGGCCAAGCCGTGGCATGACGGACGAGAAGAGGTGCCCCGGCCAAGCCGTGGCATGACGGACGAGAAAAGCGCCTCTCCTACCGGGGCGCGGGATACGAGGAAGCGACATGACAGTGACCGCCCTGGCCTTCTATGTCTTCGCCGCCGTCACGGTGGCGGCGGGGCTGTTCGTCGTGCTGGCGAGGAACCCGGTGCATTCGGTGCTCTGGCTGATCCTCAGCTTCTGCTCGGCGGCCGGGCTGTTCGTGCTGCTGGGGGCCGAGTTCGTCGCCATGTTGCTGATTATCGTCTATGTCGGCGCGGTCGCGGTGCTGTTCCTGTTCGTGGTGATGATGCTGGACGTGGACTTCACCGCGTTGCGCCAGGGGCTGGCCGATTATCTGCCGCTGGGCGCGCTGATCGGGCTGGTGCTGCTGGTCGAGCTCGGCCTGGTGATCGGCCACTGGGCGATCGCCGGCTCGGCCCCGGAGGCGCGCGCCGCGGCGGCCCCGGCGCCGGCCGATATCGGCAATGTCGAGGCGCTGGGGCGCATCCTGTTCGACGATTACATCTACCTGTTCCAGGCCGCCGGGATGATCCTGCTGGTGGCGATGATCGGCGCCATCGTGCTGACGCTGTACCACCGCCCGGACATCAAGCGCCAGAACATCCTGGAGCAGATCTATCGCGACCGCGCCGACTCGGTGGAACTGCGCGATGTCGAGCCGGGGCAAGGGGTATGAGGGAGGGGAGTATGGACCTGATCGGGGGCGTCGGCCTGGAGCCCTTTCTCACCGTGGCGGCGATGCTGTTCGTGATCGGCGTCTTCGGCATCTTCCTGAACCGCAAGAACGTGATCGTGGTGCTGATGTCGATCGAGCTGATGCTGCTCGCGGTCAACATCAACCTGGTCGCCTTCTCGGCCCATCTGGGCGACCTGGTGGGGCAGGTGTTCGCGCTGTTCGTGCTCACCGTCGCCGCCGCCGAGGCGGCCATCGGGCTGGCCATCCTGGTCTGCTTCTTCCGGGTGCGCGGCACCATCGCGGTCGAAGACGTCAACATGATGAAGGGATAAGCGCGGCATGTTCACGGCCATCCTTGTGCTGCCACTGATCGGGGCCGTCATCGCCGGCTTCTTCCACCGTTTCATCGGCGAGAAGCTGGCGATGGTGATCCCGACCACCCTGCTGTTCATTGCCTGCGCACTGAGCTGGTACGCCTTCTTCACCATCCAGGGCCACGAGCAGTCGATCCCGCTGATGCGTTTCATCACCTCGGGCGACCTGCAATCGGACTGGTCGATCCGGGTCGACCAGCTCACCGGGGTGATGCTGGTGGTGGTGACCTCGGTCTCGGCGCTGGTGCATCTCTACTCGATCGGCTACATGGCGGAGGAGGACGGCAAGCCGCGTTTCTTCGCCTATCTGAGTTTTTTCACCTTCGCCATGCTGGCGCTGGTGACCGCCGACAACCTGTTGCAGATGTTCTTCGGCTGGGAGGGGGTCGGGGTCGCCTCCTACCTGCTGATCGGCTTCTGGTACAAGAAGCCCTCGGCCAACGCCGCCGCGATCAAGGCGTTCATCGTCAACCGGATCGGCGATTTCGGCTTCCTGCTGGGGATTTTCGCGCTCTACTACCTGGTCGGCTCGGTCGATCTCGACGATATTTTCAAGGCCGGGCCGGAACTGGCGGCGACGACGACCGGTTTCCTCGGCTACCAGGTCCCGGCCATCGAGCTGATCTGCGTGCTGCTGTTCATCGGCGCCATGGGCAAGTCGGCGCAGTTGTTCCTGCACACCTGGCTGCCCGACGCGATGGAGGGTCCGACCCCGGTCTCGGCCCTGATCCATGCCGCCACCATGGTCACCGCCGGGGTGTTCCTGGTCGTGCGCATGTCGCCGCTGTTCGAGTACGCCCCGGGCGCCCAGACCTTCGTGGTGGTGATCGGGGCCTCGACGGCGTTTTTCGCCGCCACCGTGGCGCTGGTGCAGAACGACATCAAGCGGGTGATCGCCTATTCGACCTGCTCGCAACTCGGCTACATGTTCGTCGCCGCCGGGGTCGGCGCCTACGAGGCGGCGATGTTCCACCTGTTCACCCATGCCGCCTTCAAGGCGCTGCTGTTCCTCGGCTCGGGCTCGGTGATCATCGCCATGCATCACGAGCAGGACATGCGCAAGATGGGCGGGCTGCGCCACAAGATCCCGCTGACCTACTACGTGATGCTGGCCGGCACTCTGTCGATCACCGGCGTCGGCATTCCGCTGCTGACCCTGCTCGACACGCCGCTGGGGTTTGCCGGATTCGTCTCCAAGGACATGATCATCGAGTCGAGTTTCGCTGCCAGTTCCAGCGTCGGCAAGTTTGCCTACACCCTGCTGGTGGCGTCGGCGGCGATGACCGCGTTCTACTCTTGGCGGCTGATCTTCATGACCTTCCACGGCCAGACCCGGGCCGACCGGCACACCTACGACCACGCCCAGGACAGCCCGAACACAATGATGATCCCGCTCTACGTCCTCGCCGCCGGCGCGCTGCTGGCGGGGATGAACTGGTATCCCGAGTTCGTCGGCCATGCCGAGGGTGAGTGGTGGGGCAGCGGCATCTTCAACGCCGCCGGCAACCAGGTGCTGCACGACGCCCACGCCATCCCCGTCCTGGCCAAGCTGGCGCCGTTTATCGCGATGCTGTTCGGACTGGGGCTGGCCTGGCAGATGTATATCCGCAAGCCGCACCTGCCGGCGCGGCTGGCCCGGCAGCACCAGGCGCTGTACCTGTTCCTGCTCAACAAGTGGTATTTCGACGAGATCTACGAGTTCCTGTTGGTGCGGCCCACCAAATGGTTCGGCCGGTTCCTCTGGCAGAGGGGCGATCTGGGTGCCATCGACGGCTTCCTCAACGGGCTGGCGATGGGGCTGGTGCCGCGCCTGACCCGCTACGCGGGCCGGATGCAGTCGGGTTATCTGTTCCACTACGCCTTCGTGATGCTGATCGGGATCTCGTTCCTGATCACCTGGTTCGCCGTCACCGGAGGGCCGCAACGATGAGCAATCTGCTGACCCTGATCACCTTCCTGCCACTGATCGGGGCGCTGATCCTGGTCGCCTTCCTGCGCGGCTCGGACGCGATGGCGCAGCTCAACGCCAAGCGCCTCGCGCTGCTGGTGACGACGGCGACCTTCCTGCTGTCGCTGGCGGTGCTGTCCGGCTTCGACCCCTCGAACCCGGATTTCCAGTTCGTCGAGGAAGGCGAGTGGATGGCCGGGCTGACCTACAAGATGGGCATCGACGGGCTCAGCCTGCCCTTCGTCATGCTGACCACCTTCATGTTCCCGCTGACCATCTACGCCTCCTGGGGCGTCGAGACCCGGGTCAAGGAATACATGGCCTGTTTCCTGCTGCTGGAGACCCTGATCCTCGGCGTCTTCACCTCGCTCGACCTGATCCTGTTCTACCTGTTCTTCGAGGGCGGCCTGATCCCGATGTTCCTGATCATCGGCGTCTGGGGCGGCAAGGACCGGGTTTATGCGGCCTTCAAGTTCTTCCTCTACACGCTGTTCGGCTCGCTGGTGATGCTGATCGCGATGCTCTACATGTACTGGGACGCGGGCACCACCGACATCGTCGCGCTGCTGAACCACCAGTTCAGCTACGAGGGCATCGACCTGCTCGGCTGGCACATCGTCGGCGGCGCCCAGACCCTGATGTGGCTGGCCTTCTTCGCCTCCTTCGCGGTCAAGCTGCCGATGTGGCCGTTCCATACCTGGCTGCCCGACGCCCATGTGCAGGCGCCGACCGCCGGCTCGGTGATCCTGGCCGCGATCCTGCTGAAGCTGGGCGGCTACGGTTTTCTGCGCTTCAGCCTGCCGATGTTCCCGGTGGCTTCCGAGATCATGACCAATTTCGTCTTCTTCCTCTCGGTGGTGGCGATCATCTACACCTCGCTGGTGGCGCTGATGCAGGAGGACATGAAGAAGCTGATCGCCTATTCCTCGGTCGCCCACATGGGCTTCGTGACCATGGGCATCTTCGCCGCCAACCAGCAGAGCATCGACGGCGCGATCTTCCAGATGATCAGCCACGGCTTCATCTCGGGGGCGCTGTTCCTCTGCGTCGGGGTGATCTACGACCGCATGCACACCCGCGAAATCGCCGCCTATGGCGGCCTCGTCAACCGGATGCCGGTCTATGCGGCGGTGATGATGCTGTTCACCCTGGCCAATGTCGGGCTGCCCGGCACCTCGGGCTTCGTCGGCGAGTTCCTGACCCTGGTCGGCACCTACCAGACCTCGACCTGGACCGCATTCGGGGCGGCGACCGGCGTGGTGCTCAGCGCGGCCTACGCGCTCTGGCTCTACCGCCGGGTGCTGTTCGGGGATCTGATCAAGGAGAGCCTGAAGTCGATCACCGACCTGAACGCCCGCGAGGTCACCGTGTTCGTGCCCCTGGTGGTGATGACGATACTTCTGGGGGTCTATCCGAGCCTGGCGACCGACCTGTTCGGCCCGACCGTCGAGGCATTGGTCGAGAATGTCCATTCGGCGATTGCACAGGCGGCGGGGCCGCTGCAACTGGCCGGGCGCTGAGCCGGTGATTGAGGGAAACGAGAGATGAGCGGCGACTACGCACTGGTTCTGCCCGAGATCATCATGGCGGTGGGCGCCATGGCGCTGCTGATGCTGGGCGCCTTTGGCGGCGAGGAGCGCCAGACCGGGCGCCTGGTCTGGGCCTCGGCGGCGCTGATGGCGGGGCTCGGGGTCTGGATCGCGGCCGGCGGCGGGTCCGCGGGCGCGGCCTTCGGCGGCGATTTCGTCGTCGACGGGTTCTCGCGTTTCGCCAAGGTGCTGATCCTGCTCTCCTCGGCGCTGGTGCTGCTGCTCGGCGAGGGCTACCTGGCCCGGCGCGGGATCTTGCGGTTCGAGTACCCGATCCTGATCCTGCTGGCCACCCTGGGGATGATGATGATGGTCTCGGCGGGCGGGCTGATCTCGCTCTACATGGGGCTGGAGCTGCAATCGCTGGCGCTCTACGTGATCGCCGCCTTCAACCGCGAATCGCCGCGCTCGACCGAGGCCGGGCTGAAGTATTTCGTGCTCGGCGCGCTGTCGTCGGGCCTGCTGCTCTACGGCGCCTCGCTGATCTACGGCTATACCGGCTCGACCCGGTTCGAGGTCATCGCCGGCGTGATCGAGGCCGAGGGGGTCAGCCTCGGGTTGACCTTCGGGCTGGTGTTCCTGTGCGCGGCGATGGCCTTCAAGATCTCGGCCGCCCCGTTCCACATGTGGACCCCCGATGTCTACGAGGGCTCGCCCACCCCGGTGACCTTCTTCTTCGCCACCGCGCCCAAGGTGGCGGCGGCCGGGCTGTTCGCCCGGGTGCTGTTCGACGGCTTCGGCCACGCGGTGGCGGAGTGGCAGCAGGTGCTGATTTTCCTCGCCATCGCCTCGATGTTCCTGGGCGCCATCGCCGCCATCGGCCAGAGCAACCTGAAACGGCTGATGGCCTACTCCTCGATCGGCCACATGGGTTTTGCCCTGGTCGGGCTGGCGGCGGGCACCGAGGCCGGGGCCCAGTCGCTGCTGATCTATCTGGCGATCTACGTGGTGATGAATCTCGGCGTCTTCGCCTTCATCCTGGCGATGGAGCGCGACGGCCGCCCGGTGGTGGCGATCGCCGATCTGGCCGGGCTGGCGCGGGTGCGCCCGGGGCACGCGCTGGCGGTCGCGGTGCTGATGTTCTCGCTCGCCGGATTGCCGCCGATGGTCGGCTTCTTCGCCAAGTTCTTCGTCTTCAAGGCGGCGGTCGACGCCGGGCTGGCGCCGCTGGCGCTGGCCGGGGCGGTGGCCAGCGTGATCGGCGCCTACTACTACATGAACATCGTCCGGGTGATGTATCTGACCGATCCCGGCCGGCCGCTGGAGTTGCGCCTCGGCTTGCTGCAAAACGCGACCATCGGCGTCTCGGCGTTGATCATGGGCCTGGGCTGGCTGCCCTTCCTTGGCGGCCTCGGGGTGCCGGAGATGGCGCTGGGCGCGGCACAGGCACTGCTGCGCTAGCGTGGCTCACTGGCCTCCAGGATACGACCGCCTGATCCTCGACCAGACCGACTCCACCAACGAGGAGGCGCGGCGCCGCGCGCCCGCCGCCAAGCCGCTGTGGATTCTGGCCCGCAAGCAAACCGCCGGGCGGGGCCGGTTGGGACGGGGCTGGTCGTCACCGAGGGGCAACCTCTCGGCCACCCTGCTGATCGGGCGCGACGAGGCGCCGGGCGAGTTGGCGAAGTTCTCCTTCCACGCCGCGCTGGCGGTGGCTGACCTGTTCGCCCATTTCGCGCCGGGCGCCGAGATCGCCAGCAAGTGGCCGAACGACACGCTGCTCAACGGCAAGAAGGCGGCGGGGATCCTGTTGGAGAATTTTGGTCCCGGCGGCGGGCGCAACGCGAACCTCGCCATCGGCATCGGCATCAACCTGGCCCACCATCCGGACCCGGAGACCAGCCGCTGGCCGCCGACCTCGCTGCTCGCCGAGAGCGGCCGGGCGCCGGGCATCGAGGAAGCGCTGCTGGTTCTGGCCGACCGCCTCGATTACTGGCTCGGAATTGCCGATTTCGCCACCGTTCGCGCCGCCTGGCTCGCCCGCGCCAGCCATCTCGGCCAACGAATCGAGGTGCGGCTGCCGAACGAGACCCTCATCGGTATCTTTGAAGATGTGGACGCGGACGGTGCCCTCGTTCTAAGAACCCCGGCAGGGCCGCGGCGGATCACCGCGGCGGATATCCATTTCCCGGAGTAGGCGCACATGCTTCTCGCCATCGATGTCGGCAACACCAACACCGTCTGCGCCTTGCACGACGGCAAGGATTTCGTTGCCGACTGGCGCTGCAATACCGAAAGCGCGCGCACCGCCGACCAGTATTTCGTCTGGCTGCGCCAGTTGATGCAGCACGCCGGCCTCGACCCGGCGGATATCGCCGAGGTGGTGATCTCCAACGTCGCCCCGGCGACGCTGTTCAACCTGCGTGTGCTCTGCGACCGCTATTTCGGCTGCCGGCCGCTGGTGGTGGGCAAGCCGGAATGCAAATTGCCGGTCGATGTGCGGGTCGACAACCCGGCCGAGGTCGGCGCCGACCGGCTGGTCAACACGGTCGCGGCCTACGCGCGATACGGCGGCGACCTGATCGTGGTCGATTTCGGCACCGCCACCACCTTCGACGTGATCGGCCATGACGGCGCCTATGTCGGCGGCATCATCGCGCCCGGCGTGAACCTGTCGCTCGACGCCCTGCACGCGGCGGCGGCGCATCTGCCGCGGATCGACGTGACCATGCCGGAGCATGTGCTGGGACGCAACACCGTGCATTGCATGCAGTCGGGCATCTTCTGGGGCTATATCGGGCTGATCGAGGGCATCTGCGCCCGCCTCGCCGAGGAGCGCGAGCGCACCATGCGGGTGATCGCCACCGGCGGACTGTCGCCCCTTTTCGCGCGCGGCACCGATGTGATAGAGGCTGCCGACGGCGACCTCACCATGCGCGGACTGGTTCTGATCCACCGCTACAACAAGACAGGCAAGTATGACGGATAAAACGGGCGGGCCGCTGGTCTACGTCGCCCTTGGCGGCGCCGGCGAAATCGGCATGAACTGCTATCTCTACGGTCTCGGCGAGGTCCGCGACCGGCGCTGGATCATGGTCGATCTCGGGATCGGTTTCGGCGACATGGAAACCGCACCCGGGGTCGAGCTGATCCTGCCGGATCTCGAGTTCATCCTCGGCGAGAAGGGGCGCCTTGAGGCGATCTTCCTGACCCATGGCCACGAGGACCATGTCGGCGCCATCCCGCATCTGTGGGCCGGGCTCAAGGTGCCGGTCTACGCCCGCGCCTTCACCGCCGAGATCGTGCGGCGCAAGATGTCCGAGGCCGGGCTGGACCCGAAGATCGTGCGCCAGGTGGGTCTGGGCGAGCGGGTCGAGGCGGGGGATTTCTCGGTTGAGTGGCTGGCGGTCAACCACTCGATCCCCGAGGCCTCGATGCTGGCGATCCGCACGCCGGTGGGCACCGTAGTGCATACCGGCGACTTCAAGATGGATGCCGAGCCGCAACTCGGGGAGCCCTTCGACATGGCGGTGCTGGAGGCGCTGGGGTCCGAGGGCGTGCTGGCGGTCACCTGCGATTCGACCAATGTGTTCGTGCGCGGCGAGTCCAAATCGGAATCCTCGATCATCGCCAATCTGCGGGCCCGGATCGAAGCCGCGCCCCGGGCGGTGGCGGCGACCACGTTTGCCTCGAACGTGGCCCGGCTCAGGACCCTGGCGATGGCGGCACACGACGCCGGGCGCTCCATCGTGGTCGTCGGCCGGGCGATGCGCCGGATGATCGAGATGGCGGTGGCGACCGGACAGCTCACCGATTTCCCGCCCGTGGTGGCGGAGGACCGGATCGCCGACATCGCGCCCGAGAACCTGTTCTACCTGGTCACCGGCAGCCAGGGCGAGGGCCGAGCCGCGCTGGCCCGGATCGCCGCCGGGAGCCATCCGGCGGTGAAGCTGACGGAGGGCGACACGGTGCTGTTCTCGTCCAAGAACATCCCCGGCAACGAGGCCAACATCTACCGGCTCTACAACCGGCTCTCCGAGCAGGGGGTGCGGGTGATCGACGGCGAGATGGACCATATCCATGTCTCCGGCCACGCCAGGCGGGGCGACCTGAAACGGGTCTACGCGGCGCTGAAGCCGCAGGTTTCGCTGCCGATGCACGGCGAGCACCGGCACCTGGTCGAGCACGTGCGCCTGGCGCGCCGATGGGGAGTGCCGGAGGCGCTGCTGGCGCCCAACGGCGCGGTGGTGCGGCTCGACGGCAATGCCCCGGGGGTGGTCGAGCAGGTCGAGACCGGCCGGGTCTATCTCGACGGAAGGGTCCAGATCGGCGCCCTCGACGGGGTCGTCCGCGAGCGCCTGAAGCTGGCCCGCAACGGCCAGGTGGTGGTAGCGGTGGTGGTCGACATGGACGGCGACCTGATCGCCGACCCGGAGGTCCGCTGCCTCGGCGCGCCGAAGCACGGACCGGGCTGGAAGGCGGCGCTGGACGAGATGATCGCCCGGGCGGTCGACGACGCGCTCGAGGGCGCCGCGAAAAAGGCCAAGCGCACCGACGCCGCCCTGGAGCAGCTCATCACCCGCGCGGCGCGCGGCGTGGCGGTGCATCACTGGGGCAAGAAGCCGGTGATGACGGTGCTGATCACCCGGCTGGAGGACGACTGAGGCGCGGCGACCGTTCCTTGCATGGAATTCCCGTTCCGGTTGTGTTACAATGTGGGAAGTCAATGGAAGGCTGTTCGCCATGGCGATCAAAGAGTTTTTGAAACCGCTTTTTGACAGTGTGCCGCCGAATGTCCGGCGCCTCGCCGCCGGGGGGATCGTACTCGGGGTTCTGTTGATGCTGTTTCTGAAAGTATTTGACGATGTATTCGCTTTTCCGGAATCGGCTTTGACCTGGGTTGGCGCCGGGGTCACCGTGTTGTTCGCGTTGCTGCTTTGCTGGAATGCCGGGACATTTGCGGGAAAATGCCTGCATTTCGGGGCCGGCTACGTGATCATTTTTGCGATCGGCCTGGCGTCCAACAATGTCATTGCAGATATTCGGGGTAATATTGGAGTTATTACAGATCCGCCGCCCGAGGTTTTGAGCTTCGATGACCTGATGCTTCCTGAAAATTAATCTGTGGGATAGGTATGATATGAACCTCAAATGCCTCGCCTCCGTCGTGCTGATGTTCTGCCTCTCGGCAGCTTCCGCCGAAGCGGCTTCGTGTTCGCAAGAGCAGAGGATCAAGAATGCGTTCATGCCAAACATCGCTTATCAGGCGTCCCGCGCGGGGAGTGCCATGGGAGGAGCCGCGGCGCAGAACGTATACGATGATTTCCATGTGATCGGATCGAGCGATATGGGCTGCCGCGATCTTTATAACCAGTACAATTCCTACCTGGGCGCTATAACCACGGATAACGACCGCGCCTTGAGCGACGGCGGTTTGGGGCTTGGTTTCAAGAAGTGGTGAGTCTTGCGCGCTGTCGCGACTGCCTGGCGGCGGGCTGACGCCTGGGTTGGGCAGTGATTCATCCTCTGGATGGCCCGGAAACTCGGAACTCGCCCGCGGGAGCCCATCCCGAAACCGCGCTACCGGGTGACCAATTGGCCGGAATACAACCGTGCCTTGGTCGAGCGAGGGTCGGCGGCGCTCTGGCCGAGCGATGAAGTGGCCCGGGGATGGCGTGCGCGCGGGGGCAAGGGGCGCCTTTGCAGGGACGTTGCGATCCGCCGTGCGCCGAGCCCGCGGGCGGTATTGCGCCTGACCCTGCGCCAGGCGCGGGGCTTTCTGGCGAGCCTCGCGAACCAGCGTCCGCCGGGCCTGCCGGCGCCGCATTATACCAGCTTGCGTTGACCGGAACCCATAGCCCATGCCCCGGCCCCCGAGCCGGGGCCTCGATCGGCAGGGTGCGCGTGACCCGTCGAGGTCCCGGATCGGGTCCGGGACATCGGGGCATGGGTCGCCGTCGATGCTAGCTGGCATTACTCCACGCCGTGCCGTCGGGCGGCCGGGCTGGAGATACCGGTTCGCGCCGGTGGATCGGACCCGGTTCATCCGGTGCTGGACAGCACGGGACAGTGGATCGAGCTAAACCCATCTCGCTCTAAAGCCCGGAAAGCGTAACGGGACCCCCTCTCCCGGAAAGGGGGAGGGTCAGGCTGGGGGTCGGCGCTCCATGAGCCATGCTCGCGGGGTGCTGGAATCAGCCGGGGGATGCTCCGCCGGTGGCTGCTTCGCCGGTGGCTGCATCGCCGGTCAGGGGCGGGGCATCGCGGGCGCCGCGGGTATCCGGGCTCGACCGGGCCGGGGCCGCCGGAGCCGGGAGGCTGGCGCTGGCATCGCCCAGCGGATCCTCCTGGCGCTGGACCGTGCCCTCGAAATGGGCGCCCGATTCGATGGCGATGGTCTTGTGGATGATATCGCCCTCGACCCGCGCCGACGCGGTCAGGCGCACCTTGAGGCCGCGCAGGCGGCCGATCACCCGGCCGTTCACCACCACGTCGTCGGCGGCGATCTCGCCCTTGATGGTGGCGCTCTCGCCCACCGTCAGCAGGTGGGCGCGCACATCGCCCTCGATGGTGCCCTCGATCTGGATATCGCCGCTGGTCATCACATTGCCCTTGATCGTCAGGTCGTGCGACAGCAGCGAGGGCGAGGGTTTGGGTTTGGACTGGAGGCCGGGCTTTTCGCCGCCGGCTCCGGTGGTGGTGGACTTGGCGGACGGCGTGGCGCCCTTGGCGGCGTCGCTGCCCGACGCGGGGTCGGTGATTTTAGGTTTAGAGAACATCCCGGGCGGCCTCGATGAATTTGACGGGGTTGACGGGCTTGTTGTCGATCCGGATCTCGTAGTGGACATGGTTGCCGGTGCTGCGCCCCGTGCTTCCCATATCGCCGATACGATCTCCCCGCCCGACGCGCTGCCCAACCTTCACGCGTGCGCGGTTGAGGTGAGCATAAACCGTTTCAAACCCGAACGCATGCCTAATCTTCACCACCCGGCCATAACCGCGCTGGCGCCCGGCGAAGGTCACGATGCCGTCGGCGGTGGCGTAGATCGGCGTGCCGCGCGGGGCGGCGATGTCGAGGCCGGTGTGCATCGAGCGGCCGCGCGGTCCGAAGCCGCTGGTCCGGCGCCCGCCAATCACCGGCGACCCGAAGGGCAGGCGTTCGGCGGCGAATCGCATCAGGTTGACGGTCTCCAGGTTTTCCATCAGCGCCGCGACGCGGGTGTCTCCGGCCGCGTCGCCGTCCGCCGCGGTCAGCGGCACGAAGGGGCCGCCGGAGCCGCTGTAGTCGCGCCGCGCCTGGGCCAGAATCCGGTCGAGATCGATATTCGAGCGGCCGAACAGGGTCTCCAGCCCGGCCAGCCCGGTCCGCGCCGCCACGTCGAGTCGTGACAGCAGGCGTTCGTGGCGGTCCGCCATCCGGCCGATCGAGCCGGTGAGGCGGGCCACCTCGCCGCCGAGCCGGATCGATTCGCCGACGGCGCGGTCGCGCTCGGCGATCACCTCGCTGATGGCGCCGCCCAGGGTCGCGAGAGCGCCGTCGAGATCGGCGGCCGAGGTCTCGGCCCCGGCGAGCGCGAGGCGCAGCCCGGCCAGCTCCGACTCCAGTGCCGCGATGCGGATCGCATCGTCGCGCCGGGCATCGGTCCGGGCGATGAATTCCTCGCGCAGGACGGCCAGTTCGGCGTCCGATTCCTGGAGATGGTTGGCGGTCTCGATCAGGCGGGCCTGCTTGTCGCTGAGCCGCCCGGTGATCGCGTCACGGCGCTCGTTGGCCTGGTTGAGGCGCTCCTCGAGGCTGCGCTGGCGGGCGTCATAGGCGGCCAGCCGGACCTGGTATGCCCCGCTCATGGTCTCGAGCCGGACCCGGGCGCTGTGTCCGTCCAGGGCGTCGGCGACAAAGGCCATGGTGGTGAAGCCGGTCCAGCCCAGCAGCGCCGCGATCGCCATCGCCCCACCGATCTGCGCCGCGGGGCGAAGCGACAGATAGCGGGTGTTGCCGCCGGTCCGGATATAGATGCGCCGCGCGGCGAATGCGTTCTGCAGTGCCCCGGCCAGAGCCCATGACGGTCTGGATGACATGAGTGTCCCTCTCTTCCGTGTGCGGCGCGCGCTTGGTGCGTTTTTTCAGAACTGCGCCTTTTAAGCAACGCTATACGAAAGGGCCGTGCCTGCGCAACGTCTTTTCACGCGATCAAACATTCATTGGACCGCATCCTTCACGAGAATCGAGCGGTAGTCTGACCTGTTCGCACGATGTTTCAGCAGAATCACCTTCGTTCGGAGTCGACTGAAATTGGCAAATTGATGGCGCCGGGCCCGGGCGCGCCCGGGAATGCCCGGGAATGACGATGCCCGGGCCGGTCGATCGCCGGCCGGGCCGCGACGGTCGCGGGCGGCGTTCTCGCCGGCGCAATGCTGGCCCGCGCGGGCTTGAATCATGCCGGGTTGGCGTCCAACTTAACCAGCGAGACCCCGCTGGCGGGGGCGGGCGAGGGCGGATGGCAAATTCGGAACCGGAACAGCTACCAGGGAAACAGGCGCGCCGGCCGCGGCTGGGCCGGGTTGCCGCCGGTCTGATCCGCGCCGTGCTGCGGTTGTGCTTCGGGATCGCGGCGCTCGCTGTCGTGATCGCCGGACTGCTCTATCTGCGGCTCTCCCAGGGGCCGATCCATCTGCCCGTTGTGGCCCGGATCGCAACCGAGATGTTCAACAGCGAGTCCGGCCAGTTGCGGCTGGAGCTTGGCGACCTGGTGCTGTCGATGGGCGAGGCGGGGGCGCCCGCCGGGATCCGGTTCATCGACCTCAAGGTGCGGAACGCCGATGGCGAGACGCTGTTCGCGGTGCCCCGGCTGGCGGCGACGTTCGACACCTCCGATCTTCTCCGGGGTGAGTTGCGGCCGACCCGGATCGTCCTGATCGGGCCCGAGGCGCGGCTGCTGCGGACCCGCGAGGGCAAGTTCCGCTTCGGTCTCGGCGCGGCGCCGGCCGGCGATGACGGCGCCGGCGATGCGCTGGTCGGCGAGACCCCGCAACTGGCGGCGATCGCCGGCATCCTCGACGGGCTGGTCGGCGATGCGGAGCCGCTGCCGGTGCTGACCCGGCTGAACGAGATCGTCATCTCGGGCGCCGATCTCACCTACGAGAACGCGGCCATCGGGCGGCGCTGGCACACCCGGCGCGCCGATCTGCGGATTGTCCGCGCCGAAGCCGGGCTGCTGGCGCGGTTGTCGATCGGTCTGGCCGATGGCGACGAGACCGGGGCCGCGGTGGTGGTGACCGCCGAGCGGCGCCGCGACGGCGGCGGGGCGACCCGGATCGATCTGCGCTTCGACAACCTGCGCCCGGAGCATCTGGCCGAGCAGCTCGACCAGATGCAGTGGTTGCGGCTGATCGACGCGCCGCTCGACGGCAATCTGGGGGCGACGGTGCATGCGGACGGCCGGATCGAGGGGCTGACCGGGCGCATCTCGTCGGCCGGCGGCCGCATCCTGGCCCTGCGGGACCTGCGTGAGCAGGGTCAGCCGTTCGAGAGTTTCGAGCTGGCTTTCGCCTATGAGGCCGGGCTCGAGCGGATGCAGGTGAGCGAACTGGCGCTGGTGTCGCCGGCGCTCGACGCAAGGCTGTCGGGTTTTGTCGATCTGAGGCGCGGCGCGGATGGCGGGGTGACCGGCCTGGCGGGGCAGTTCGAGATTGCCGAAATCCGCGCCTCGGTGCCGGATGTCTTCGCCGAGCCGCTGCATTTCGACGGCGGCCAGATCGTCGCCCGGCTGAGCTTCGAGCCGATGCGCATCGAGGTCGCCGAGGCCCATCTGCGCAGCGGCGATCTGGTGCTCGACGTGAGCGGCAACGCCTGGGCGGCGGAGGACGGCTGGCACACCGATCTGCGCGCCGCCGGGCGCAACCTGACGGTTGCCCAGCTGGTCCGGCACTGGCCGCTGGTGGCGGCCAAGAACGCCCGCAAATGGGTCGCCAAGAACATCCACTCCGGCAGCATCGACGAGTTCGTCGCCCATATGCGGTTCGGCGCCGGCGCGCCGCTGGTCAATCTCGACTTTGTCTATTCCGGGCTGGTGTCGAGCTATCTGAAGGAGATGTCGCCGATCGTCGAGGCAAGGGGCCGGGGCTCGCTGACCCAGCGCGAGTTCAATCTGTTCCTGGAGTCGGGCGAGATCGTGCCGGTCGAAGGGTCGCCGGTGCGGCTCGACGGCTCGGTGATGCGGATCCCGAACCTGCGGGTGGAACACGCGCCGGCGGAGGTCATCATCCGTGGGGCGGGAGCGACCGCCAGTATCCTGGCTCTGATCGACCAGCATCCGCTGGGGCTGATGGCGAAGCTGGGGCTCGACCCGGCGACGATCGGGGGCGAGGCCGAGGTGACGGTGAATCTGGGCTTCCCGCTGATCACGACCTTGAAGCTGGATCAGGTCGAGGTCGAGGCCGACGCCCGGCTTTTCGCCGTGCGGCTGCCGTTTCGCCTGCCCGGCGGTCAGGTGCTGGACGTGGCCGGGGCCGCAGTCACCTTGAAGGCGACCAAGCGTGAGCTGAATCTCTCGGGCGCCGTCCGGATCGACGGGTCGTCGATGGTTCTGGGCTGGACCGAGAATTTCGGGCGCGGGCCGCACCACCGCACCATCGCGCTGAAAGGAGCGGCGACCCCGGCGCTGCTGGAGCGGTTCGGCCTCGGCAATGCGTATTTCGTCGATGGCCGGGCCCCGATGAAGCTACGCCTGACACAGACCGGCAGCCCGGAGTTCGCCTTCGATCTGGACGCCGATCTTGGCCCGGCCCGGCTGGAGATTGCCGAGTTCGGCTGGCAGAAGGCGCCGGGTCCGGAAGGCCGGCTTGAGGCGGCCGGGTTCTTTGGCGACGGCATCCGGGTCACACGCTTCCGGCTCGACACCGGCGATCTCAAGGCGGTGGGCGCGGTCGAGTTCGCACCGGGGGGCGCGGTGCGGGCGGCGCGGATCGAGCGCTTTCGGTTCCGCGGACTGGCCGATGTGGCGCTGGTGGCGGCGCGCACGGAGGCCGGGGCGGGCGGATCCGTGATGTCGCTGAAGGTGAGCGGGAGGCGTCTCGACCTGGCGCTGTTCGACGACTCGCCGGGCGGCGGTCCGGGCGGCGGTCCGGGGGGCGGTTCGGGCGGCGCCACGGCGCTGGCGGTGGAGTTCGATCTCGACGAGCTGGTGGTGACGCCGAAGGTGATCGCCCGGCCCGCCAGCGGCAGCTATCGCCGCGACCGGGCCGACAATGCAGTCGCCGACCTTGCCGGCCGGCTCGCCGGGAAGGTGCCGTTCACGGCGCAATACGAGCGGAGCGGCGGCGAGCCGGCCCGGGTCGTGGTCCGCTCGGACGACGCCGGGGCGCTGCTGAAGGCGGCGGGCCTGTTCGCCGGCGCCGAGGGCGGGCGGCTGAAGCTGAAAGCGCGCATCGTTTCCGACGGGGAGGGCGCGATCATCGGGACTGCGCGGATCAAGGATGTCAGGATCAGCGGCGCCAGCACCTTCAAGTCGATCCTCGACCAGGGCGGGGTCGAGGCGGCGGCGAGTGCGGCCGAGGGTAGCGGGCTGGCGTTCGACAGGGTGAAGGTGCCGTTCGAATTTCGCGGCGGCGTGCTGACCCTGGACGACGCCATCGCCAAGGGTCCGCTGCTGGCGGTCAAGGTGGCGGGCACGGTCGACGAGAACAGCGACGAGATCGACCTGGTCGGGGTGATCTCGCCCGCCTATGCGCTGACCGGGCTCGTGGACAGCATCCCGCTGATCGGCGACATCCTGACGGGCGGCAAGGGCGAGGGCATCCTGGCGATGACCTTCACGGTTAGGGGTTCGCTGGAGGAGCCGGAGTTTTCGGTCAACCCGCTGTCGCTGCTGGCGCCGGGAATCCTGCGCAAGCTGTTCTCCGGCCGCAACACGAGCCCGGACGAAGACTTCATCGAGGGCCTGAAGCGCGAGCTGGACTGAGTCGGTATCCCCCGGCCCCCGGTTTGCCGGGCGGGGAGGTTTCCGATTCAGGACGCTGGAGCCGGATGAGTTGATGTCGAACCGCCATCTTCACCGTCATCCCGTGCGCCCCGGAATCCCATGGGCAGTATGAAATGATGCGGCGCAGACCCGGGATCTCCTGATCTTGGGCTACCGTCGAGAGATCCCGCACGAGCGCGGCATCACTTCGTGCTGCAGCGCCTACGGGATGACGATGCGGCGGCGATTCCGCTTCAAGCCATCCCGCCCCAGAGTGATTTCCACCCAAGCAAAAACACGTCATGCTCGTGCTTGACACGGGCATCCAGGTCTTGAGCGGTTGACTAGAGCAAGTTCCACCCAGGTAGAGCCGCTCAGCCGCTCGAATTTTTTTCGAGACCAAGCGGCGGCGCGCAGTGCGTAGTGGGGCTACGGGCAAGCGACGGCGTACCGGGCTCGGGGAAAATTCGAGCGGCCCCGCCATGGATTTTTTGGGGGGGTTCGCGTCCGGCGGGCGTCCACCATCAGGCCGGACTTGCCCGTGGAACCACCACGCACTGCGTCCGACCCGACGGTGGAGCCACCGCGCCGGACACGAACTGAGTGGCTCTACCTGAGTGGAATTTGCTCTAAAGACTGGATTGCCGGATCAAGCCCGGCAATGACAACGTGGGTAACGACTCTACCTGGGTGGAACTTGCGCTAGTTGAAGTTCCGCGCCACGGCGGCGGCGTCCATCAGCGCCCTGGCCTTGGCGACGGTCTCCTGGAACTCGGCCTCGGGGTCGCTGTCGTAGACGATGCCGCCGCCGGCCTGGACGTAGAGCGTGCCGTCCTTGATCACCCCGGTGCGCAGCGCGATGCAGGTGTCCATCCCGCCGGCGGCGGAGAAATAGCCGATCGCGCCGGCGTAGATGCCGCGCTTCTCCTTCTCCAGCTCGTCGATGATCTCCATCGCCCGGATCTTCGGCGCCCCCGAGACGGTGCCCGCGGGCACCCCGGCCAGCAGGGCCGAGAGCGCGTCGTGGTCGTCGCTGAGCTCGCCGTCGACGTTGGAGACGATGTGCATCACGTGGCTGTAGCGCTCGACGGTGAACTGTTCGTTCGGATCGACGGTACCTATTTTTGCCACCCGGCCAACATCGTTGCGCCCCAGATCGAGCAGCATCAGGTGCTCGGCGCGCTCCTTCGGGTCGGCCAGCAGTTCTTCCTCCAGCGCCTTGTCCTCGGCCGGGGTCTTGCCGCGCGGGCGGGTGCCGGCGATGGGCCGGATCGTCACCTTGCCGTCGCGCACCCGGACCATGATCTCCGGGCTGGCGCCGACGATCTGGAAGTCGCCCCCGGAATCATCGAAATTGAAGAAGAACAGATACGGGCTGGGGTTGATGCGCCGGAGCGCCCGGTAGAGCGCGAACGGCGCGACATCCAGCGCCAACGCCCAGCGCTGCGAGGTCACCACCTGGAAGACGTCGCCGGCGCGGATGTATTGCTTGGCCCGCTCGACCATGTCGAGGAACTCCGCATGGCTGGTGTTGGAGACCGCGTCGAGCGCCCGCTCCGCCCCAGCCGTCACCGGGGTGACCGGAGTGGCGTGCGGGGGAGCGCGTTCGATCGCCTCCAGCGCCGCCGCCAACCGGGCGGAGGCGCCCTGGTAGGCGGTCTCGGCATCGACGGCGGCGTCGTGCCAGACCGGGGCGACCAGGGTGACCAGGTCGCGCACGTTGTCGACGATGGCGACCAGCGAGGGGCGCAGCAGGATCGCGTCGGGCAGGCCGAGGGGGTCGGGGTTCGGCGCGGCCAAGCGCTCGACCAGCCGGATCATGTCGTAGCCGAGATAGCCGAACAGGCCCGCCGCCATCGGCGGCAGTTCGTCGGGCAGGTCGATCCGGCTGGCGGCGATCAGGGCGCGCAGGCTGTCCAGCGCCGGCAACGGCTCGGGCTCGAAGCTGTCCGGATCGGTCGCGGCCGCGCGGTTGACCTCGGCCGCGTTGCCCCGGCAGCGCCAGATCAGGTCGGGTTTGAGGCCGATCACCGAGTAGCGGCCGCGGATCTCGCCGCCGGTGACCGATTCCAGCAGGAAGCTGTTCTCCGCCGCTCCGGTCAGCTTCAGCATCAGCGACACCGGCGTGTCCATGTCGGCCACGACCCGGGCCCAGACCACCTGGCTGGCGCCGGCGCGCCAGGCGCGCGCGAAGGCGTCATACGACGGGCTGAGGTCCATCGGGCGGGCTCGCTAGTATGGCGGCTGGCCGGTGGCGCCGAGGCGGCGGAACACCTCGTCGATCACCCCGGGCTCGATCCGGGCGTCGTGACGGGCGACCACGGCGCGGGCGAAATACTCGGCCATGTCCTTGGTCAGCGACTGCTCCAGCGCCCGCTCGATGGTGGCGCTGGCGGCGGCCATCGCCTCGGGGTCGAGCGTGGCGATGCTGGAGACCTGGGCGACCACGACCCCGGCTCCGTCATTGCTTGGCGCCGAGGCGCCGGCGGCGGCGGCGGCGCTGAATACCGGTTCGATCAGCGCCCCCGGCAGGGCGGCGGGCGGGGTCATGCGGGTGAACGGCTCGAGCGGCATTGCGGCCACCCCGAGCTCCTCGGCGAGATCCCAGATCGAGGCATCCTGGCCCAGCCGGGCGGCGAGCGCCAAGCCTTGGGCCTCGATCGCCTCGAGCCGCTCGGCGGCAGCCCAGGCGGCGACGGCGCGGCTCCGGACCTCGGCCAGCGGCTTGAGCGCGCTCGGTTCGATGCGCTCGACCATGACCAGCAGATAGCCGCCGTCGGGCAGCTCGACCAGGTCGCGCTCCTCGGCGTCGAGGGCGGCGAAGGCCTCGCCGATGAAGGACGCGCTGGCCGCGACACCATCGGCGGCGGTCCCACCCGCCAGGGTGGCGTCGCGGGCAAGGCCGCGGAAGGCGCCATAGGCGACCGCGGCGGCCGTTCCGACGCGCCTGGCGGTTTCCCGCATCGACTGGCCTTCGGCGCGCCGCTCCTCGATCTCGTTGGCGATCTCGGGGGCGCGGACCAGCAGCTCTTCCTGCGCCAGCCGCGCCGCAATCAGGTCGCGCAGATCCTCGAACGGGGCGGTGCCGCCCGGCTCGATCTCGCTGATCCGGTAGACCGCGAACCCGGCCGGCAACGCGACCGGGCCGATGATGCCGGGCTCGGCCGCATCGAAGATCAGGGCGGCGGCGCCCTCCGGCAGATCGTCGCGGGTGACCCGGCCGAGCGACAGCTCGCCAGCCTCGAGGCCGAACTCGGCGCCCAGCGATTCGAAGGTCGCCTCGCCCGCGAGCAGCCGGGCCATCGCCGCCTCGGCCGCCACCCGGTCGGGGATCGCGATCTGCTCGATGACGCGGCTTTCCTCGACCGTGTAGGCGTCGATATCGGCCTCGTAGGAGGCGCGCAGGGTGGCCTCGTCGGGGACCAGTTGCTCGCGCAGCCGGGCCGCGTCGAGGTGGAGATATTCGCCCCAGCGCCGCTCCGGCTCGGTGAACATCGGCGCATTGGCCTGGTAGAAGGCGCGCAGCGCACCCTCGTCCGGGGTGCCCGGGTCGGGCGCCATGGCGAGGCTCAGGCTCAGCATGGTGACGCCCCGGCTCTCGCCCTGCCAGGCGGCGATGCGGGCGCTGGCGCCGGGCGGCGGGATCATCGCCGCCTCGGCGGTCTCGGCCAGCACCTGCTGGCTCAGCACGGTCCGGGTCAGGGCCCAGAAACCGTCCGCGGTGAACCCCTGCTGGCGCACGAAAAGCAGATACTGCGGCTCCGAGAACTGCCCGGTGAAGTCCTGGAACGAGGGGTTCGCGCCGATCACGTCGGCCACCGCCCGGTCCGGGGCGGCGATGCCGAGGGCGGCCAGTTCCTCGTCGAAGGCGGCGTCGCGGATCAGGGTGCCGAGGATGCGCCGGTCGAGCCCGGCCGCCCGGAGCATGTCGTAGGAGACGAACTGTCCCGATTGCCGGGTGATGCGGCGTTGCTCGCGCGACAGCGCATCGGCGAAGCGCTGGGCCCCGATCTCGGTGTCGCCGACCTGCGCCACCCGGGAGTTGGTGCTGACAAAGGAACTGTAGCTGATGCCCCAGAGCGCGAAGGCGGCGATCAAGGTGATGATCAGGATCTTGGCGGGCAGGGATTTCACGCCCTTGCGCAGGAAGTTCAGCATTGCGGTCTTGCTCCCGATCTGGCGGCGCGCGGATGGCGGTGGTGCCTTTCGGGTTTCTTAATGCGCCCGGTTTGGGGGCACAAGGTGCATCTCGGTTGGAGACCCCGCGCCCGGCGGTCCGGCGGGAGCCGCCGGGCTTTTCGGGTGCACTCCGCTGCCCCTGCCGCGCAGCACCCGGCGGAACCGCCGCTGCCTCCCCCCCGACCCCTTCTCCGGGGCTTGCCTGGCCCCACCGGGGCCAGGGTCCCCTGCGAAGCCCAGAGGGAGTGGGGGGCGCAAACGGCGGGGACAGCGCCTACCTTCGATCT
>JACZTQ010000185.1 GCA_022573605.1 Pseudomonadota bacterium
CGTGAGGGCAGTACGCAGTCGAACATGTCGATCCCGCGCGCCACCGCGCCGACCAGGTCGTCGGGTTTGCCGACCCCCATCAGATAGCGCGGCCGGTCGCCGGGCAGCATCTGGGCGGCATAATCGAGCACCTCGAACATCCGCCCCTGCCCCTCGCCCACGGCGAGCCCGCCGATGGCGTAGCCGTCGAAACCGATCTCTTGCAGTAATTTGGAAGATTCCTCGCGCAATTCCTTGAAAACGCTCCCTTGCTGAATTCCGAACAGCGCGTATCCCGGCCGCTCCCCGAAGGCCTCGCGCGAACGCCGCGCCCAGCGCATGGAGAGCCGCATCGACTCCGCCGCGACCCCCTCCTCGGCCGGAAAGGGGGTGCATTCGTCGAACGCCATGACGATGTCGGCGCCCAGCAGGCGCTGGATCTCCATCGAGGACTCCGGGCTGAGCATGTGCTTGGAGCCGTCGATATGGCTCCTGAATCGCACCCCCTCCTCGCTCATCCGGCGAAGCTCGGCCAGGCTCATCACCTGGTAACCGCCCGAATCGGTCAGGATCGGGCCGTCCCAGTTCATGAACCGGTGCAGTCCGCCCAGGTCCGCCACCCGCTGCGCGCCGGGGCGCAGCATCAGGTGGTAGGTGTTGCCCAGAATAATATCCGCGCCGGTCGCCGCCACATTTTCCGGCAGCATCGCCTTGACCGTGCCCGCGGTGCCCACCGGCATGAAGGCGGGGGTGGCGATCTCACCGCGCGGAGTGACAATCCGCCCCCGGCGCGCCCGACCGTCGCGGGAATCGATCTGGAAAGTGAAATGAGACATGCGGTTTCTCTGGACGATAAGGTTGAGGCTTTCTATATGGTATTATCGGAAAACCAAGGGATCATGGTGATGAACGTCCAGACCGGCGAGCCCATCGTCGCGCCGTCCAGCACCGACCATCCGCTCTACGAGCAGATCGTCGAGGCCTGCCGGACCGTGCATGACCCGGAGATACCGGTGAATATCTACGACCTCGGCCTGATCTACCGTATCAGTATCGACGGCGAGGGCAATATCGAGATCGACATGACCCTGACCGCACCCGGCTGCCCGGTGGCCGGCGAGATGCCGGGCTGGGTCGCCGATGCGGTCGAGCCGCTGCCCGGGGTCAAGACCGTCAACGTCGAGCTGGTCTGGGACCCGCCCTGGGGCATGGAGATGCTGTCCGACGAGGCCCGGCTGGAACTTGGTTTCATCTGACCCAATGGCTCTGACCACGACCTGCCTCGGCGCCTTTCCGAAACCCGACTACCTGCCGATCAAGGACTGGTTCCAGGTCAATCACGACACCGCGGGCTACGTCGACGAGGTGGTGCGCGGCTATGCCCGCGCCACCGGGGCTACCGGGGCCGACGATCTGTTCAACCGCGCCACCGCCGAGGCGGTCGCCGACCAGGTTGCCTGCGGTATCGACATCCCCACCGACGGCGAGATGCGGCGCGAGAACTACGTCCACTACCAGTGCCGGTTCTTCGAGGGCTTCGACTTCGAGAACCTGGAACACCGGGTGCTGCGCAACGGCGCCTACGACACCTGGCTGCCCGCCATCCGCGGCCCGGTCCGCGGCGGCGAGACCCCGGTGCTGGCGCGCGACTGGCGGGTCGCCCAGGCGGCCACCGGCCGGCCGGTCAAGATCACCCTGCCCGGCCCGATGACCATCGCCGACACCACCGCCGACTGTTTCTACGACGACCCCAAGGACCTCGCCCGCGACCTGGCCGAGGCGTTGAACGGCGAGATCCTGGCGCTGGCCGAGGCCGGTTGCAAATACATCCAGATCGACGAGCCGGTGTTCGCTCGCCAGCCCGAGGCGGCGCTGGCCTACGGCGTGGAGACGCTGGAGCGCTGCTGGCACGGCGTGCCCGAGGGCGTTACCCGCGTGGTCCATGTCTGCTGCGGCTACCCCAACCGGATCGATGATGCGGATTACCCCAAGGCCGATCCCGGCGCCTACCGGCAGATCGCGACGGCGCTGGACGGCGCCGTCGATCAGCTCTCGATCGAGGACAGCCACCGCCACAACGACCTGTCGCTGTTCGCCAGGTTCCGCAAGACCAGACTGGTGGTCGGTTTCATCGATGTCGCCTCGAGCCGGCTGGAGAGCGTCGACGAGATCGAGGCGCGGATGCGCGAGGTCGCCGGGGCGCTGCCCGAGGGCCACCTGATCGCCGCGCCCGACTGCGGCCTCGGCTTCCTCGGCCGCGACCTGGCGCTGGCGAAGCTGAGCAACATGTGCGAGGCGGCAAGACGGGTCTGACGCCAAGCGCATTCAGCCGGCGGCCGGACCATATTCCCGCCCGGGAGTGCCCGATACCGGGTTTCAATCGGTGTTCCGCCACTGCTTTTGACCGGCACCCACATGTGGGAAGCTAGTAACCAATTGATATCTAATGATTATCGAAAAATAGATTTTTGGGGCGGGCAAGCAAGACCAGGCCGATCTCGCAGCGTTCCTGCAAGGAAAGCCGTGAATATGAATGTCCCATCGGAACACCATTCCGATGGTGTTGCACTTGTTTCGTGAACTCAGCCGCTCTCGCGCCGTCGCGCCTTGCGGGTCGAGGCCCCGGCGCAAGCCTGCCCTCGACGCGATCGGGGGGCCGGGGAAGGGTGGGAGAAAGGTGATTGGTGGTATCTCCGCCCCGAAATAACTGTTGTCTCGCCGCAATTCTCGACGCCGCGAACCCGCTAGACGCTTGAGAATTCCACCAACCGGCCCTAAGTTCCGCTTAGGAGGTACTTGTCCATGTTCGGCATTCCGGGAAAATCCCCTGTCACCCTGACCCCGGCCGCGGTGCGGCAGATCGAGCGGCTGATGGCCAGCGGCGAGATCAAGGGGCTGCGCATCGGCGTCAAGAAGGGTGGCTGCGCGGGCATGGAGTACACCATGGAGCACGCCTCCGAGATCGGCGAGCACGATGCCGTGGTCGAGGAGGGCGATGCCCGGGTGATGATCGCGCCGATGGCGCAGATGTTCCTGTTCGGCACCGAGATCGACTACCGGGCCTCGCTGCTGGAGTCCGGGTTCGTGTTCAACAACCCCAACGTGGACGAAGCCTGCGGCTGCGGCGAATCGATCAGTTTCAAGGACGCGTAAGTGGCCCTGAGCGCCGAGTTCGCGGAGCACCTGCGCGATCTGTTCGGGGCGCTGGGCCCGGTCGAGACCCGGCGCATGTTCGGCGGCGCCGGGGTCTATCTGGGCGACGCGATGTTCGCCCTGGTGATCGACGACACCCTCTACATGAAAGCCGATGCCGCGCTGGCGCGGACCTATGCCGAGGCGGGTTCGGCCCCGTTCTGCTACGACACCAAGGGCGGGGCGCGCACCATTCCCGGCCTGATGCGCCTGCCCGACAGCGCCCTCGACGACGCCGACGAGGCGCTGGAGTGGGCCCGGCGCTCGCTGGTGCCGGCGGAACTGGCGGCGGTGAAAAAGCGCGCCGCCAAGGCCCGCAAGGCGGCGCGCAAGAAGCGCGGATAGCGCTTGCCATCGCAGCCCGGCTGCTGGCATTCATAATCCGGACCCTTCGAAGCTGAAACCGAAGCCCCGATCCACGGAGGTGACATGACCCGCCGCAAGCTTGCCGCCGGCAACTGGAAGATGAACGGGCTCGCCACCGCCGGCGTCGAGCTCGAGGCGCTGATCGAAGCCACCCGGGGCGCCGCCGCCGAGGTGCTGATCTGCCCGCCCGCCACCCTGATCGCGGCCTTTGCCGCCAAGGCGCGCGGCAGCGCCGTGGCGATCGGCGGGCAGGACTGCCACGCCGCGCCCGGCGGCGCCCATACCGGCGACCTCGCGGCCGAAATGCTCGCCGATGCCGGCGCCAGCCATGTCATCGTCGGCCACTCGGAGCGCCGCGCCGATCATGGCGAGCGCGACGCGCAAGTCCGGGCCAAGGCCGGGGCGGCCTGGCGCGCCGGGCTCACCGCCATCGTCTGCGTTGGCGAGACCGAGGCCGAGCGCGACGCCGGCCGGGCGCAGGAGATCGTCGGCGGGCAGCTTGCGGGCTCGATCCCCGATGGCGCGACGGCGGTAAATCTGGTCGTCGCCTACGAGCCGGTCTGGGCCATCGGCACCGGGCGCACCGCGTCGCTCGACGACATCGCCGAGATGCACGACTTCCTGCGCGCCCGGCTGGTGGCGCGGTTCGGCCCCGCCACCGGCGAGGCCGTGCGGCTGCTCTATGGCGGTTCGGTCAAGCCCGGCAACGCGGGCGAGATCTTCGCCGTCTCCAATGTCGACGGCGGGCTGGTCGGCGGCGCCAGCCTGAAGGCGGACGATTTCGCCGCCATCGTCAAGGCGGCGGGCTAGGCCCCGTTGTACACTGACCGGTTCGCCCCCAGCCCGACCGGCGAGTTGCATCTCGGCCATGCCTTCTCCGCCCTGGTCTGCTGGCGCGAGTGCCAAGTGGCGGGGGGCCGGTTCCTGCTGCGAATCGAGGACCTCGACCGGGGCCGCTCACGGCCCGAATTCGTCGATGGGATCACCCGCGACCTGGCCTGGCTCGGCATCGAGTGGGAGCAGCCGGTGCTGTTCCAGTCGGCCCGCCTGCCCGCCTACCGCGCCGCCCTCGAGCGCCTGACCGGGCGCGGCCTGACCTACCCCTGCACCTGCTCTCGGCGCGACATCGCCGAGGCGGTGGCGGCGCCCCAGGAAGGCGCGCAGCCCTCCGGCCCGGATGGCACGGTCTACCCCGGCACCTGCCGGGGCCGCGCCCACCAGCCGGGCGAGCCCGCCGCGATCCGCCTCGACATGCGCCGCGCCATCGCCGCGCTGGGCGGCGGCGACGCCGTGGCGGCCCTGCATTTCGAGGAACTCGACGCCGGCCCCGCCGGCGAGATGGGCGAGGTTTGCCTCGACCCACAGGCCCTGATCGCCGGCGCCGGCGACGTGGTGCTGGCGCGCCGCGACGGCGCCCCGGCCTATCACCTGGCGGTGGTGGTCGATGACGCCTGGCAGGGCATCAGCCATGTCACCCGCGGCCGCGACCTGTTCGCGGCGACCCCGATCCATCGCCTGCTCCAGGCGCTGCTCGGCCTTGCCACCCCGCGCTACCGCCACCACCGGCTGATCCGCGACGCGCAGGCCAAGCGCCTGGCCAAGCGCGACCGGGCCCATTCGCTGGCGCAACTCAGGGCCGACGGGTGGCAGCGCGGCGACGTGCTGCGCCGCCTCGGCCTCGATTGATGCCGCTGGACACCGGCGCCGGGGTCAGTCGGTGATCCGCGCCACGCCCAGCGGCACCGAATACCGGCGGCACCAGATATAGACCTCGTCATAGGCGCCCGCGTCGATATCGGCGGGAACCTTGTAGACTTGGGCGCCGGTGTTCGAGCGCAGCCGATGGAAATCGGTCGCCGGGACGAAGCTCCCCGACCTGCCGAAGCCGACCCACGGGTCCGGCGCACCGTCGAAGCTGAAGCTGTCCTCGAGGCGCACTTCCCAGCCATCGGCGGTCCTGACCACCGCGACCTGGCCCGTCGCCTGGTGGCCGTTGACGCCGCTGAAGCTGCCGCTGCCCTCGCCGGCCGATGCCGTGGCACCGGACAACGCGATCAGCGCGGCCAGCAGGATTGTTGCGGTTTTTCCCATCTCCGGTCTCCTGTTGCGATGGTTTCCCTCGGGTTGGAAAATGTGCGCCTTGACCCCGAAGCATAGGACACCACACAAATCCGTGACCCGGCGTGAGGGCCGGGTTTCCAGTCAATTTTTCAGCCAGATGTATCAGCCAGATGTAGCGGTGTCGCGAGCCCTCTACACAATCGATTGGCATGGCCCTATAGTGCTTGTGTTCAAACTCGAAGGAGAGCGAGATGCGCTGCCCGTTCTGCGGAAATACCGATACCCAGGTGAAGGACTCGCGCCCGGCCGAGGACCATGTGGCGATCCGGCGCCGCCGGAGCTGTCCCGGCTGCGGCGGCCGGTTCACGACCTACGAGCGGGTGCAGTTGCGCGACCTGGTGGTGGTCAAGAAGAACGGCCGGCGCGAGAATTTCGACCGCGACAAGCTCTCGCGCTCGATCCGCATCGCCATGCAGAAACGCCCGGTCGAGCCCGAACGCATCGAGCAGATGATCTCCGGCATCGTGCGCCGGCTGGAGAGCATGGGCGATACCGATATCCCCTCGGACAAGATCGGCGAAATCGTCATGGAGCGGCTGGCGGCGATCGACACGGTGGCCTATGTGCGCTTCGCCAGCGTCTACAAGAATTTCCAGGAGGCGGACGATTTCGAGGAGTTCGTCGCCGAGCTGCGGCCCCCTGCCGACGCCGCTACCGAGAACTGACCCATGGACGCGGCCGTGAGCCTGGCGGGAGATGCCCGCTGGATGCACATGGCGCTGACGCTGGCGGCGCGCAGCCTGGGCCGGGTGGCGCCGAACCCCGCCGTCGGCGCGGTTCTGGTGCGCGGCGGCCGGGTGCTGGGGCGCGGCGCCACCGCCGATGGCGGGCGGCCCCATGCCGAGGCGGTGGCGCTGGACCA
>JACZTQ010000007.1 GCA_022573605.1 Pseudomonadota bacterium
TGCATTCGCAGCGGCTCGAAATTGGGTCTGGTTACCGGCGGTGAACCGACATTCACGCTCGAAGGTCGGCAATGCGCCGGTGGGCAGACCTACCAGACGCGCTCGCTGAAGGTCTGGGTTGTGCCATCTATGGACATTGGTGGAGCCCGCAACGAAGGCCCGCTTCGAGCCCATACTTGCAAATGCTGCACAGCCTTCAAATTGGAGCTAAGCGCCACTTCCGGTCATTGGTGGATACCGCAGCGAACTCGAACTTCGAGCCCTCACCGACTAGACCATGTGTCTGGACCCGACCCAATGCGACATCTCTCGGGAGCCCGGCCCTGAGGATCGAATTGAATTCAAGCCTCCATTTTATTCAGGTGGGTCAACAAAATAGCATATCCGCGAGCGGCGACGACGGCCTGTTGGGTATTCTCAAGGTGCCGCACGCTGCCAAATCCCCGCCCCACGATAGCTAACCCATAGTATCGGAATGAATACCATTACTTCGGGAAGCGGCAACATCTACGTCTATCTGTGATATCCGGGTTCATGTTGGCATCTGGAAGTAGCCGTCCCACCGGAGCGCAAAATCCACTCGCAAGCACCGCGTCGGTTCTTTATCAGATAGCCAGCAATAGCCTACAAGTAACTTTCTTACGTTATTTTTATATAATTCCCCACTCCAATTCAAAGTAAATATCGCATGCAAAATTGATGACTTATCGTATTCAAGCATAAGAGGAAGTGATTGGGCGCCATTTGAGTGCCATTTATCTGAAATGAGTGGCGCAGGTTCGTGGCCGATTGTTTTTTCACGTAAACTATCTAATTTTAATTCAGGTGTTTTGCAAATACCTTCAACTCCGATCTCTTCTAAATATACCGTATGATGTGAAGCATTATTTATTTCGAAAATTAGGTGCCTTTCATTTGAAATCGAGAAACAGTCCTTTATTACTACCCGAAGGGGAACCTTAGGCTTTTTCAAATTGTAAAGTTCTTTCCCAATCTTGGAAGCAGAGCCTACCGCACCAACAAGAGTGGCAATCTCACCAACCCCAAGGGCGTGTGCGTCTGGGTCGGCTTCGAGAGATTCTATGGGGTCGATTTTGACGCTGCTAAGATCGTCGACCATACCGTTCACCCTCCCAATATTCCTCAAACCGGTTCACCTGTGTCGTAACCATCCGGCAAAGATGCTTCAGCAAACTCTGGTCGTCCGTTGTTACAACATCCTGGAAGGATAACGTTGGGAGGGCATCAAGACCAGTCATCCGAGCGTTTTGGTCGGATGACCGCTCTGTTCGCATTGCAGACCACTACCAAACCAAGCGTGAAGGGCCGTTTGGGGTCAACAATGCTCGTTCGCGACCCCTCCGAATCAGGTCAGCCATCGGGGGGTAAACCGACATTCAGCGCCGAGCGTCGGCAATGCGTGTGATAACCTCCCCCCTATGAACGGCCGGATGCGCCCAGGAGCCGCCTAGCGGCTCTCGTGGAGAAGGGTCTCGGGGGCACAATCAGACGGCTCGTTGGTTACCAGGCCCTTCTCGGAACCGCCCCATGATGGCACCGGCATCAACCGTCAGCACTCTCCGGACGCCCATTGACGCTATTTCACTTCCACTCGGGGCGATCTGCAGGATCGCCAATTAGGACATCGGGCCAGGATACCGCTAAGCTTCTCCCAGCAACCCGGAAAGGTACCGACCCCATGACCAAAGCCAGGGCCCGCCAACGGGCAAAAGCCAAGGCCGCGCAAAAGATTAAAAAACGCCAGGCGGCCGCAGGCTTGCCGGGCCCGATAATCCGGCCGGGGCAGTTCGATCCGCAATCCAGTTCGATCAAGGGCCCGATCGAGAACGCCAACACCCGGAATTTCGCCGGAGCGAAATCCGGGGCGGCGCGGTCGAGATAGGCCGGACCGTCGGCCGGGGACATCAGGAAATCTGCCCTTAGCCGAGATTTCTCAAGCTTGGCGGGCGTGTGGTCTATCGCGTGGCCGATATCGAGGACTTTGAAGTTGGACTAATAATCATGAATTCCGAGCTCACCGAGCTGAGGGGCTTTGGCGTACGGCCCCACAATTTAACCATGCTCGGAATCACCAACCGTATCGCACTATCCGGTCTTCAGACCCCGCTGGCGGGGGCGGGGCCATCTCCCGGAAGTCGGCCTCGCAGGGATTGTCTCCCCAGGTCATCCAGATACGGGGGGCGACGTCGCGACCGACACGACAGACGAGAGACGCTGTCGTGCGAAAGGCCCCATGCATGCAGATCCCGCCGTCATGGTCGCGCAGGATCTCCATCATCGTTGCCGGCGTGATACGGCCACGCCCAGCCGCCAGAAGTTGGCGTCCACGACCCTCGCGCGTGGCCTGCGTGGCAAGCTGTTCGCCGGGCTCCTCCCAACCGAAGACGGCGGCGAAGTCTACACGATCCTCCCCGGTCGACCAGCTCGCCTTTCGCCCCTGGTCGCCAAGACCTTCCGATGCAAGTGTGAAGCCGCGGCGGATGGAGAGCTGGTTGGAGATGTTGCGC
Organism: Pseudomonadota bacterium; assembly: GCA_022573605.1. GTDB lineage: Bacteria > Pseudomonadota > Alphaproteobacteria > Rhodobacterales > Rhodobacteraceae > Thermohalobaculum. The sequence goes on from JACZTQ010000007.1 coordinate 2,529, forward strand.
ACGCCATTGGTGACGCGTTCCGCCGCCCAGTGACTCCCCGCGGTTTCCAGCACCCAGGCTTCGTCCACATCGGCGATGAGGAAGCTGTTGTGATACTGGAAGCCGGGATCCTGTTCGGCGCAGGGGCCGCCCTGACCATGGTCCTCGAGCAGCGTTGTTATCACCTTCAGAGCCTGTCTCGCCGTCTCGCCGCGCTCGAGACCCAGGCGCACCAGGTCCATGCCGAGTAACGCGGCCGGTCCCAGTGGGGCCTTTGTCCAGACCGCCTCATTGCCGATCACTACGCCCCTCTCGTTTACCCCCATCTCCGCTCCCCACATCCAGTTAGGCTGGGAGAGCAGCACGGCGAGGGTCTCGGCGGCCTCTGGGATCTCGATATAGGTGCAGCGGACGCACGTGCCGGCCGGATGACGCCGAGCTGGACAGTAAATCGGGTGTTGTTCCTCCGCCGCCGGCCGGTCGGAATTCTTCCCAAAGACCAGCGACCCGTCCGCCGTCGCCGATCCCACCGCTACCAAATTGTCGCACATGAGCGAACTCCCCCGGTGCCTCCATGCCTTCCACCGCAGCGCTGGAGCATAGCACGAAGCCGGCACCATCCCCTCGCCAGCCGCCACAACGCCCCACACAGCCCGATCGTGGCCCTGCCTGGTGGTGTTTAGCAGCGGGTGTGCTCATAGATGTTGTGTAACGCAGCGAAAGCCCCGGTCCAGATCGTTCGAATGTCAATCAGGGCTTGCGATTCGCGGCGAAAGGCACGATATTCCCGCGCGCTATCGATCACCTATGGAAATCACTGTCCGTCTCTTGAGGCTGCCGGTCTTTCTGAACTGACCGAGAAGCTACAGCCGCGGCATCCCGCGCGCGGCAACCACTGAAGGAGACACGGACATGGCCACTGGCACCGTGAAATGGTTCAACGCCACCAAGGGCTTCGGCTTCATCCAGCCCGAGGACGGCAGCAAGGACGTCTTCCTGCACATCTCGGCCGTCGAGGGCGCCGGGCTGCAGAGCCCGGCCGACGGGCAGAAGATCCAGTACGAGCTGGAGAGCGGCCGCGACGGCCGGAGCTCGGCCGGGAGCATCAGCTACCTCTGAGTAGCTGGCGCCAACGCCGGAAGAATTCAGCCCCGCGGGTCCGCCCGCGGGGTTTTGCTTTGAGGGGAGGGCGGCGACCCGCGTCGGATGCTCGGCCAGCGACCAATGCTCGACCTCCTGTCGCAAGGTGTCAATCCCGGCGCAAAAAGGGGCCACGCACCGGTGGAATAGTGGGCCATTCGGTTTGTGCTCGCGCCGCGCCTTGGCGCGAGTGCTCCCCATATAGCTGACGCGCGCCAAGGCGCGTTGGCCGCAGGCCAACGCTGCCCGGCCAGCATCTTCTCGGATTTCAGGTCTTGTTCATGCGGCTCTGGCGCAGGCGGAAAAACATCCGCGCCGCCGCCGGTCTTCAGCATCCCGATCAGCCGGGCTCGCTTGGTCGGAGGCTTAGTCGTGTTGGCCGACGCGCGGGTCTTCTCAGCTGTGGTCGCCGGTTTGGTCGGTGTCTTGCGGTTCGATCTGGCTGTCATCTTCGCCTCCAGTAGTCGGACGCGGGCCAATCCTGCGCCCCTACCGGGGCAAGCCCGAGCGGCGCCGGGCGGGAGCGGGGCTTGTCGCATCGCTCGCTTCCCGTGCACGGACACTGACGTTCCGGTTCGGAGCGAAGTCCAGTTCTTTATCGCGTGGGTCAGAGGTCACCTATCGGTCGGGGGGTGAGGGCATCACCCGAAAGGAAATCTCTCATGACAAGCGCACTTCCGATGATCGTCCCGCAGCTGACGCACAGCCGGCGCACAGGCAAACCAACCGGCCAGAAGCCACCCCTGCAGCCGAAGGAGGTCTGGGCGATCCGGGTTCGCCTCCAGATCGCCGGGCGCGGCCGTGACCTGGCGTTCTTCAACCTGGCCATCGACTCGAAGCTCAGGGGCTGTGATCTTGTGTACCTGAAGGTCGGTGATGTCGCGCAGATGGGACAGGCGCGGGCGCGGGCGATGATCATCCAGAAGAAGACAAAGACACCGGTCCGGTTCGAGATCACGGCGCCCACCCGCGAGGCGATGAACGACTGGATCCGGCAGGCCGGACTCGCCGATGGCGACTGGCTGTTCCCGAGCCGCATCCGCGCCTGCCCCCACATCACCACGCGGCAGTACCAGCGCCTGGTCAAGGAATGGGTCGCCAGCGTCGGTCTCGACCCATCCCGCTATGGCTCGCATTCGCTCCGGCGCACCAAGGCAACCCAGATCTACAAGCGCACCGGCAATCTGCGCGCCGTTCAGATCCTCCTCGGCCACTCCAAGATCGAGAGTACCGTCCAGTATCTCGGCGTCGAGGTCGAGGACGCGCTGACCATCTCCGAGCAGATCGAGCTCTGAATCAGATCCCGGCGCGGCAAGCCGCGCCGGGCATCACCAGTCCGCGTCCTCTCGGTCAAACAGCGCGTCGGCCTTAATCGACGCTCAGGCTCGGCGGTCGGTTATCCGCCGGTGTTCGGACGTAGAAACGCTGGGGGCCGAAGGTCGCGAATGTGCCATAAGCAGACTCACGCGGCTCCGCAACAGCGACTGCAATCTTGGCACATCGCGATGCCGGTGGAGGAGCCGTCCACAGCATCAACGGACATTCGTCGGAGCCTTGGACGTCCGAAATCGGGCCATCGGATGGCTGCGGAAGGGATGCAGTTCCCTTGGCGGTGGAACGGAGATACCAGTTCCCTGAATTTGGGGGTTATCTGGCAAATGTCGGCTGAAGCGCCTTCGCTGCAAGCCGTTGTGGCGCCGGGTCGGGATCTGCCAAGAGGACGACTTCATTCGGCTGGGGCTCGCCGGGCAAATTCTTGGGGAGCCCGCATTGACCGACACTGGTCACCGCATGTTCGGCCTGAAACAATTTTGAGTTGTATTGGCCTGGTACAACTGCGGGTCGTAACGGAAGAATAAGTTCGATATAGTTTAATTTACGCACTGTCTGTAATTACCCACCCCCCCTTGCGTGAAGGCGCGAACCGTGATTCACGATTTTGATGAATCGCGACGAGCTTGAGCAACTGAGCAAGGACGAACTGGTGGAGATGGTGCTGAAGCTCCAGCGCCCGTCGAAGACGTCGCGGACGTCGTCCAAGCCGCCGTCGACGGATCGCAAGGAGAAGCGGGACCGCTCCAAACCGGGCGGCGCCAAGCCGGGTCATGAAGGGCGCTTCCGCGCGCTGGCCGGCAATCCCGATCTCGTGACAGACCATCGCCCGGAGCGTTGTTCGGGGTGCGGTCATGTGTTCGCGCCCAACGCGCCGGGCGAGGTGATCGGCGCCTATGACGCCATCGACCTGCCGCCGATCGCACCGCTCGTCGAACGTCACCGGCGCTTCGCCTGCGCCTGCCCGAACTGCGGCGCACGGACGAAGGCGGCGGTGCCGGAGGCGGCGTCAGGCTCGCCCTTCGGGGCCAACATCCAGACGCTGGCGATCTATCTGAAGCATCTCCAGCATGTCTCCTATCAGCGGTTGGAGGCGATGTTCGCCGACGTCTTCGGCGTTTGCATCAGCCAGGGCGCGCTGGGGAACATGCTCCGGCGCGGCGGCGCGGCGTTCGCGGTGAAGAAGACCGCCATTCTGGCGCGTTTGCGCGTGGCCGACGCCGTGGCCAGCGACGAAACCGGGGTCCGCATCGAAGGCGTCAACGCCCAGCACTGGGTGTTTTGCGCACCCGGCATCGTGCTGCACGAGGCCGCCTTCAGCCGCGCGGCGCAGGTTGTGCGGGATGTCATGGACGGACATCGCCCGCGCTTCTGGACCTCGGACCGCTACAGCGCCCAACAGAACCACGCCGAGCGCCAGCAGACCTGCCTCGCCCATCTCGCCCGCGACATCGCCTTCGCCGTCGAGGTCAGCGACGACCCGGCGCCGTTCCGGCTCAAGCTCTGGATGGACGACGTCTTCGCCCTCTGGCGCGAGATCGGCGACGCCGCGCCAAGCACCGTTGCGCGAAAGCGCCGCGATCTGGAGACCAGGATTGGCGACATCCTCCGCGCCCGCTCCGGCTGCGACGTGACCCGCGCGCTCTTGCGGAAAATCGCCAACGCCCGCGATCAGTTGCTCACATTCCTCGACGCCCCCGACCTGGTTCAGCCGACCAACAACGACTGCGAGCGCGCGCTGCGCCCCGCCGTGATCAGCCGAAAGGTCACAAACGGCTTCCGCGCAAACTGGTCAGCTCAGGCCGACACCGCCCTGCGCACCGTCGTTGACACGGAGCGTCTTGCCGGAACCAACCCCTATCGCGCGATCCGGCACACTATCCTCGCCTGAAATGCGCTTTCGGGGGCGTGGGTGGGTAATTACCACTGTCTGATACCGCCGTGAGTTGCAATTGAGGACTGATTAAGAGGGCTGGATTGTGTCTTTACAGATTAGGAACCTTTTGTTATGAATTTCTCAAATTGAAATTGGGGAAGACTGGAAATGGCACATTATTTAATACGTCATCTTGCAGCCACCGTTCTTTTCGCGATGGTTATGATCCCCCTCGGCGGCCACACCGCCTCGGCCGGGCCGGACGCTTGTGGGATATCGGGGAGTACCGTCACCTGCTCGGGCAATCAGTCGGCCGGCGTTGCCAGCGGCGTTGATTTTGCTGCGCCGCCCATCTTCACGACCATCAACGTCAACAGTCTCAACACAAACATCCAGCCCGGCTCCGGCAAGGAAGGCATCCGGGTGTCCACGGTTGGTGGCAACGGCGGGGCTGGCTCGTCTTCCTTTATCCATTGCTTAGGCATCCTCTGTTTCGATCATTTTCATTTTCATCCACCCGGGGATGGCGACGGCGGCAGCGGCGGCAGCTCATTCACGGTGAACTTCGTCGGCGGGAATTTCGCCATCGTCACGACCGGGACCAGTGCCGACGGCATTTCGGCTTTTGGCGAAGGCGGCAATGGCGGCAATGGAGCCTCGGGGGGCATTCTTGATATTTTTGTTGGCAATGGTGGCGATGGCGGGGCGGGTGGCAGGGGCAGCAACGTCACCGTGAACAGTTCCGGCGCCATCACCACCCCCGGCACTGGCGCCCACGGCATCTTCGCGGCCAGCCTTGGCGGCCGCGGCGGCAATGGCGGCAGTGCCGGCGCGGTCTCGGCCAATGGCGGCGACGGCGGGCGCGGCGGCAACGGGGGTACGGTCGTTGTCTCCAGCTCCAGCGCGATTACCACCAGCGGCAACGGGGCCATCGGCATCTTCGCGAGAAGCCAGGCCGGCGACGGCGGCACGGGCGCCGGTGCCGGCGGTATCGATGCGACGGGCGGAGACGGCGGGGCGGGCGGTGCCGGTGGAAGCGTATTCGTCACCAATAATGTTGGCGGCATAATTTCCACGTCCGGGACCGGTTCCCACGGTATCGCCGCATTGAGTTTGGGCGGCAACGGCGGCAGCGGCGGCTCCGGCGGCGGCATTGTCGGCGCCGGCGGGGCGGGGGCTTCCAGCGGTGACGGCGGGTTCGTTTCCGTGACGAACGCCGGTTCGATCACCACAATGGGTGGCCGATCCCGCGGCATCTACGCGCAGAGCATCGGCGGGTTCTCCGGCGGCGGCGGCTCCGGCGGCGGAATCGTCGGGTTTGGCGGTGGATCGGCTAGCAGCGGTGACGGCGGCAATGTCTCTATATCGAACACCGCCACCAGTACGATCGCGACATCCGGCCTATTTTCAACCGGCATTTTCGCCCAGAGCGTTGGCGGCGGCGGTGGTTCGGCCGGTGGCGCCGGCGGCATCGTCGGACTTGGCGGGAGCGGTAGCGCCGGTGGAAACGGCGGCACGGTGTTCGTCAACAGTGCCGGCCAGATCACGACCTTGAACAACTTCTCCGACGCCATTTTCGCGCAAAGCGTCGGCGGCGGCGGCGGCGATGGCTCCGGCTCGGGCGGTATCGTATCCATCGGCGGCGCCGGCGCCAGTGCCGGCAACGGCAGTACTGTCACGGTGATCAACAGCGGAATCATTGTGACGACGGGTATTCGCTCCCGCGGAGTGTTTACCCAGAGCGTCGGCGGCGGCGGCGGCGACGGTGGTGGTTCCGGCGGCATCGTTTCGATCGGCGGCGATGGCAGCAGCAGCGGCACCGGGGGCGCGGTATCGGTCACGAACAACGGTTCGATCACAACCTCCGGCTACCTCTCCACAGCCATCCATGCCCAGAGCATCGGCGGCGGCGGCGGCTCCGGCGCCGGCTCCGGCGGTCTTGTTTCGCTTGGCGGGGACGGCGGTTCCGGTGGCAACGGCGGGACGGTTTCGGTTAGCGGTTCGGGCGCGATCTCGACCGGCGGCGACCAGGCCCGTGGCATATTCGCCCAGAGCGTCGGCGGCGGCGGCGGCGACGGTGCCGGCTCGGGCGGTGTTGTTTCGCTTGGCGGCGATGGTAGCAGCAGCGGCACCGGGGGCGCGGTATCGGTCACATATTCCGGTCCGATCACAACCTCCGGCTACCTCTCCACAGCCATTCATGCCCAGAGCATCGGCGGCGGCGGCGGCTCCGGCGCCGGCTCTGGCGGTATCGTTTCTATTGGTGGGTCCGGCGGATCCGCCGGCAACGGCGGGACGGTTACGGTCACCAGTTCGGGCGCGATCTCGACCGGCGGCGACCTTGCCCGCGGCATATTCGCCCAGAGCATCGGCGGTGGCGGCGGCGACGGTGCCGGCTCGGGCGGTATAGTTTCAGTCGGCGGATCGGGGGACAGCAGTGGAAACGGGAGCGCGGTATCGGTCACAAACTCCGGTCCGATCACAACCTCCGGCTTGCTCGCCACAGCCATCCATGCCCAGAGCATTGGCGGCGGCGGCGGCACCGGCTCCGGCTCGGGCGGTGTTGTTTCCGTCGGCGGTTCCGGCGGATCCGGCGGCAATGGCGGGACGGTTTCGGTCTCCAATTCGGACGCGATCACGACCAGCGGTAATTTCGCCCGCGGCATTTTCGCCCAGAGTGTCGGTGGCGGTGGCGGCGACGGCGGCGCAAGCGGCGGTCTCGTCAGCATCGGCGGCGCGAGCGACGGCGGCGGCACCGGCGCATCCGTGACCGTCACCAACTCGGGCGCGATCTCGACCGGCGGTACCTTCTCGGCCGGCATTCAGGCGCAGTCGATCGGCGGCGGCGGCGGCGACGGAGGCACCAGCGGCGGCGTGTTCCTGGTGATCGGCGGCAGCGCTGGCGCGGGCGGCGCGTCTGGCCCGGTCACGGTAAACAACAGCAACAACATCACCACCACCCAGTCCGATTCGAACGGTATCCTGGCCCAGTCGGTCGGCGGCGGCGGCGGCAACGGCGGCGGCGCGTTCTCCGGCTCGGCCTTTGTCGGGGTGGCGGTCGGTGGCAGCGGCGGCAACGGCGGCGATGGCGGCGTCGTGACCGTGAACTTCTCGCAGATCGGCGGCATCGATCCGACGATCATCACGAACGGCGCACGCTCGACCGGCGTGTTCGCGCAGTCGGTCGGCGGCGGTGGCGGCAACGGCGGGGGAACTGTGCAGGTCACGGCGGGGGTCTTCGGTGCGGTCAGCGTGGCCGTGGGCGGCACCGGCGGCGACGGCGGCCTGGGCGGGACGGTGAATGTGAACGGCGATGTCGACATCGTCACGACCAACGTAAACGCGCGCGGCATGGTGGCACAAAGCGTCGGTGGCGGCGGCGGCAACGGCGGTTACGCGGTCAGCGTGGCCCTCAGCGGCGGCCCCGGCGCCTCGGCATCGCTTTCGGTCGGCGTCGGCGGAAGCGCCGGCGGCGGTGGCAACGGCGGCACCGTCACGGTCAATTCCGGCGGCTCGATCACCACCGCTGGCAGCTTCTCGACCGGCCTGCTGGCGCAGAGCGTCGGCGGCGGCGGCGGTTCGGGCGGCTTTACTGTCTCGGTCGCCGGCGCGGGCTCGGATGGTGTTGCGGTCGGCGTCGGCATCGCGATCGGCGGTTCGGGCGGCGACGGCGGCAACGGCGGCACCGTGAACGCGACTTTCGTGGGCGATATCACCACGACCGGGCTCGCCTCGGACGCCTTCCTCGCGCAGTCGGTGGGCGGCGGCGGCGGCTCCGGCGGATTCTCGGTCGCGGCAGCGATCACCGGCGCCGGCACTGCGGCGGCCTCGATCCCCGTTGGCGTGGGCGGGTCGGGCGGCGGCGGCGGCAACGCGGGCACCGCGACCGGCACTGTCGTAGGCGACGTCATGACGACGAACAACCAGTCGAACGGCGTGGTCGTCCAGAGCCTTGGCGGCGGCGGCGGCTCGGGCGGCTTCAATGTTTCGGGTTCGATTGCCGGGGCCGGCACAGCAGCCGGCGCGATCGGCGTCGGCGTCGGCGGCGCGGGCGGTGGCGGTGGCACCGGCAACACGGCCTCGGTGACGGTGACCGGCGACGTCTCGACCGGCGGCGACCAGTCGACCGCGATCCTGGTGCAGAGCGTTGGCGGCGGCGGCGGCTCGGGCGGCTTCAACGTCACCGGCTCGATCACGGGCAGCGGCACGGCCGCCGGCTCGATCGGCATCGGCGTGGGCGGCTACGGCGGTGACGGCGGCACCGGCGGCGCCGTGAGCGCCGCGGTGACCGGCAACATCAGCACCAACGGCGCGCAGTCGAGCGGCCTCGTGGCTCAGAGCCTCGGCGGCGGCGGCGGTTCGGGTGCGTTCAACGTAACCGCGGGTATCACTGGCTCCGGCACCGGCAGCGGCACGCTCAACGTGGGTGTCGGCGGCAGCGGTGGCGGCGGCGGCGCGGCCAGCACGGTCGGCGTCAACATGAACGGCGATATCACGGTGAATGGTTCGCAGGGCAACGCGCTGTTGGCTCAGAGCGTCGGCGGCGGTGGCGGTTCGGGCGCGTTCAACGTCACCGGCGGTATCGCCTTAGCGGGCACCGGCAGCGGCACGGTCGGTATCGGCGTCGGCGGCGCGGGCGGCGGCGGTGGCGCGGGTGGTGCAGTCACCGTCTCCTACACCGGCAACGTGATCGCGACCGGCCCGCAGCTGAACGGCGTCGTGGCCCAGAGCATTGGCGGCGGCGGTGGCAATGGCGGCTTCAACGTGACGGGCGGGCTCTCGGCGGCTGGTACCGGCAGCGCTACGGTCAGCGTGAGCGTTGGCGGCTCGGGCGGCGGCGGCGGCAGCGGCGGCACGGTTCAGAGCACGATGGTCGGCGATGTCAGCACGGTTGGCGATGGCAGCACCGCGTTCCAGGCACAGAGCGTGGGCGGTGGTGGCGGCAACGGTGGTTTCTCGGTGGCCGGCGGGATCAGCGGCGCTGGCACCGGCAGCGGCGCGGTGACAGTCGGCGTCGGCGGTTCAGGTGGCGGCGGCGGCAATGGCGGCAATGTCACGGCCTCGCTGACCGGCAACGTCTCGACCAACGGCGCTGACTCGGCCGGCATGCAGGCGCAGTCGATTGGCGGCGGCGGTGGCAATGGCGGCTTCAGCGTCTCGGGCGCGATCAGTGGCGCCGGCACCGGCAGCGGCGCGGTCGCCGTCGGCGTCGGCGGCTTTGGCGGCGGCGGCGGTAACGCCGGAACGGTCGATAGCTCCTACGACGGCACGCTGATCACCCAGGGCGATTCCTCGACCGGCTTCCTGGCACAGAGCGTGGGCGGTGGCGGCGGCAACGGCGCGTTCAACGTCTCCGGCGCGATCTCCCTCAGCAAGAACTCGGGCACCGCCTCCATCGGCATCGGCGGCTTTGGCGGCGGCGGCGGCACGGGCGGCTCGGTGACGGCCAGCGTGATCGGCGCGGTCACCACGGGAGGCGCGGGATCGGACGGCGTGCTGGCGCAGAGCATTGGCGGCGGCGGCGGCAACGGCGCGTTTAACGTCGCTGGCGGCGCCAGCTTCGCCAGTAGCGGCGTCTCGGGCAATCTGTCGGTCGGCGTCGGCGGCTTCGGCGGCGGCGGCGGCAACGCGGGCGCGGTCACGCTGACGCGCATCGGCGTCACCACAACCACCGGTGCGGGTTCGAACGCGGTAACGGCGCAGAGCGTCGGCGGCTCCGGCGGCACCGGTGGCGTGAACATAGCAGGCGGGGTGACCTTCTCCAGCAGCGGCGGCTCCTACGCGGCCGCGATCGGCGTCGGCGGGTTCGGCGGCGGCGGCGGCACCGGCGGCAATGTCACGGCTACGGTCACCGGCAACGTGCTGGCAAGCGGCCTTGGCACGGATGAATATGAGGTCATCGACGGAGTGCTGACCCGCGTGCGCGCGGACGGCTCGGACGGGGTGACGGCGCAGTCGGTCGGCGGCGGCGGCGGCAATGGCGGCCTCAACATTTCGGGCGGGATCGCGCTTGCGGGCTCGCAGAGCAATGCCGGCGCGCTGTCGGTGGGCATCGGCGGTTTCGGCGGCGGCGGCGGCGCGGCCGGCACGGTGAATCTGGGCGTTACCGCAGCCAACGTTTCGGCGATCGGCGACGGCAAGTCGGCGGTGATCGCGCAGTCGATCGGCGGCGGCGGCGGCAACGGCGGCATCGATGTGGCCGGCGGCATCAGCACCGGCGGCGCGATAACGGTCGGCATCGGCGGCTTCGGCGGCAGCGGCGGCACCGGCGCGGCGGTCGACGCGACGGTAGCGGCCGACCTGACGGCGGCCGGGAGCAACGCGCGCGGTCTGTTGGTGCAATCGATCGGCGGCGGCGGCGGCAACGGCGGTATCAATGTGAGCGGCGGCATCCTGCCGAACCCCAGCTCCAGTATCCCAAACTTGACCTTCGGGTTGGGCGGCTTCGGCGGTTCGGGCAACACCAGCGGCAACGTGACCGCCGACCAGGACGGCACGATCAACGTTGTGGGCGTCGACGCCGTCGGCGTGCTGGTGCAGAGCATCGCGGGCGGCGGCGGCTCCGGCGGGTTCAACGTCACCGGCACCATCAGCCTGGCCGACAGCGCGAGCGTCGGCATCGGCATCGGCGGCTCGGGCGGGACTGGCGCGGACGCGGGATCAGTCACGGTCTTCAGCGACGGCACGATCTACGTGGACGGGCGTGCGCCGACGGCGGCCGATGTGCCGGAGGGCGATCCAGTCGATCTCAGCCAGATCGACCCGGACGCCAGCTTCCTCGGCCGCGGTCGCGGTCTGGTGGCCCAGAGCATTGGCGGCGGCGGCGGCCTGGGCGGGCTCAACATCACCGGCCTCATCAACCCGAACGGCAGCCAGGCCGTCGCGGTGGGCGTCGGCGGTTCGGGCGGCGCGGGCGGCAACGCCGCCGCCGTGACGGTGACGCGCGGTGCGACGCAGGCGACCCTGCTGCAGACCTTCGGCGACCAGTCGGCTGGTCTGACGGCGCAGTCGATCGGCGGCGGCGGCGGCGACGCGGGCTTGAACATCGTCGTCCCGGTGTCGAACGTGGATGGCGGCAGCGGCGGCTTCGGCCTGTCGATCGCTGTCGGCGGCTCGGGCGGCGCGGCCGGCAACGCTGGGGCGACCACGGTCAACCATACCGGCGATATCGTCACCAACGGTGGCCAGAGCATCGGCTTGTTGGCGCAGTCGATCGGCGGCGGCGGCGGCAGCGCGGCGCTCAATCTGCTGGTGCCGGTCAATAACGGGTCGACCAACGTGAACATCGCGGTCGGCGGCGGCACCGGCGACGGTGGCACCGGCGGCGCGGTCTCGGTCGCACATAACGGTGATATCACCACATCCGGCGTGTACTCGGACGCGATCTTCGCGCAGAGCGTCGGCGGCGGCGGCGGCAATACGTCCTTCAACCTGGCGCTCGACTTTTTCTCGGATAACGCGCTCACCATTGGCCTCGGCCGGCTCGGCGGCACCGGCGGCGATGCGGGCGACGTCACCGTCACCTCGACCGGTATGCTCACCACCTCGGGCGACAACTCGACCGGCATCTGGGCGCAGAGCGTCGGCGGCGGCGGCGGTGCCAGCGGCGCAATCGAAGTCGGTCTCGCGCAGAGTAGCGGCGAGGGCGCCAGTGCCACGAGCAACGCCCTGAACATCGGGGTTGGTCTGGCCGGCGCCTCGGGCGGCGTCGGCGGAAACGTTTCGGTGACGGCGGCCGGCCAGATCACCACCGCCGGCCGGAAGTCCTATGGTATCCTGGCGCAGAGCGTGGGCGGCGGTGGCGGCGCCGGCGGTTCGACCGGCACGTTCAACTTCAACACCACGAATGCAGTAAATGTCACGGTCGGCGGCGGCGGTGGCATCGGCGGGCTCGCCGGCACGGTGACCATCGTGAATTCGGCGACCGTGAGCACGACCGGCGAGGAAGCGCACGGTGTCTGGGGCCAGAGCGTGGGCGGCGGCGGCGGCATCGGCGGCTATACCTATGCCGCGGGCCTCAACCTGGCCGGAGCGTCGGCGAACGGCTCGAACACCGTCACCGTGTCGGTCGGCGGCCAGGGCGGCGCTGGCTCGAACGGCAACACCGTCGACGTCACCAACACCGGCACTGTCAACACCAGCGGCGCCAAAGCCTCTGGCGTGCGCGCGCAGAGCATTGGCGGCGGCGGCGGCGACGGCGGTGCTGTCATCAGTGGCTTCCTGAACGGCGCCAGCGGAAACAGCCAGTCGCTCACCGTCCTCATCGGCGGCTCGGGCGGCGACGGCGGCACCGGCGGCGTTGTCTCAGCCCTGAACGAGGGCATCATAGGCACCACCGGCGAGCAAGCTCCCGGCATCTGGGCGCAGAGCATCGGCGGCTCCGGCGGCAATGGCGGCGTGATTTTAGCGGCCTCCATCGCCGTGCAAGGCTCGAACATGAACCTCGGCGTGACGATCGGTGGGGGCGGCGGTTCCGGCGGCACCTCGGGCGACGTCTCGGTCATCAACCGGCCGGGCGTCGGCGCCGGCACCGGGCAAATCACCACGCTCGGCACGGAGTCCTATGGCGTGTTCGCGCAGTCGATCGGCGGCGGCGGCGGCAACGGCTCCTCGATCATCACCGCGAACTTCGCGTCGGGCGGCAGTGGCAGCGCGCTTGCGGCCGGGCTGACCATCGGCGGCGCCGGCGGCACGGGCAACAACGCCGGCAACGTGACAGTCCTAAACGCGGGTCTGATCGATACCACCGGCGACCGTGCGCACGGCATCTTTGCGCAGTCGATCGGCGGCGGCGGTGGCAATGGCGGGCTGGTGATCTCGGCCAATGCCACCATCGGGCAGATTGGGGCCTCGCCCCTTCTCGCGCTCGGCGGCTTCGGCGGCGCGGGCGGCGACGGGGGAGACGTAACTGTCACCAATACCGGCACCATCATCACCCGCGGCGCCAACGCGCACGGCATTCTCGCCCAGAGCATCAGCGGCGGCGGGGGTAATGCGGGCGTCGGCCTCACGCTCACGCCGAACATCGCGAACATCGTGATCGCGAACGCGATCTCGGCGATCGTCGGCGCCTTGGCGGGCGGCGCAACCGGTACGACGGGTGATGTCACCGTCAACCAGAACGGCAACATCATAGTGCTCGGCGACGGCTCGGTGGCCGTGATGGCCGAGGCGGTGAGCGGCGGCGGCGGCTCGCTCGCCTTCAGCTTCGAGGGCATCACCAGCCTTCCCGGCCTAATACCTGCGGCAGCTTCGGCCGCCCCGCTCACGGCAGGGCCGAGTGCCCTGATCGCGATCGCGGGCTTCGTGACCATCGAGGATATCGCGGCGAATCCCTTCGGCACCGTGGTGAGCATGACCATCGGCTCGGATGCAGGCCTGACCGGCCAGTCGGGCGCGAACATGTTCAGCACGAGCGCCGGCGATTTCGTGACCCTGGGCAATGCCAGCCCGGGCATTGCGCTGCTCTCGGTCGGCGGCGGCGGCGGCTCGGCGTTCAACAGCTTTGCCTTCGCTCCGATTGATGTCCTGAACGACTTCTTCGGCTACGACGCCAGGCTGGGCGGTGCGAACGGCTTGAACAATGGCGGCGGGGCGGTCACCGCCACCCATGTCGGGAACCTGATCACGGTGGGCGCGATCTCGCCCGCGGTTCAGCTTCAGTCGGTCGGCGGCGGCGGCGGAAATACCTCCGTCCTGGTCGATGGACGCAGCGCCTCGTTCGGGGCGGCGCGGTTCAACCTCGGCGCGACGGACAGCAGTGGCGAAACCGGGGGCGCGGTCAGCTATGACCAGACCGGCGACATCATGACGTTAGGGGACGCCTCGCCCGGCATCCTGATGCAGTCGATCGGCGGTGGCGGCGGCGTGGCGAGCTTCGCCGACCTGGCGGCCGATGCGCAGGCCCGCAACGCCAGCATCAGCATCGCGCTCGGCGCCAGCGGCGGCACCGGCAATGACGGCGGCATTGTCTCCAGCACGCTGATCGGCTCGATCGCCACCTCGGGCGTCAACGCCTCGGCTGTGGTGTTGCAGTCGATCGGCGGCGGCGGCGGCGCGGTGCTTCTCGCCGATGTCGAGTATGTCTGGGCCACTCTCGGCGGCTCGGACGGCGCCGAGGGCGACGGCGGCGCGGTCTCCTACACCCAGACCGGCGACATCACGACCACCGGCGACCGCGCGCACGGCATCTTCGCGCAGTCGATCGGCGGCGGCGGCGGCGCGGTGTTTACCGACATCGCCGCGCCGGAGGTCACGTTCTCGGGCGCGAATACCGGCAACGGCGGTGCGCTCACCCTGCAGAATACCGGCGACATCTACACCACCGGCGCCGAGAGCGTGGGCGTTTTCGCACAGTCGCTCGGCGGCGGTGGCGGCTTCGTGGACGGCGGCCCCGCCGGCACGGCAGGCGGCGCCGGCGCGGGCGGCGCGGTGTCCTTCCTCGGCACTGGGAACATCATCGCCGACGGCGCGGACGGCATCGCGGTCTTTGCCCAGTCGGTCGGTGCGTCGGGCGGGGGCAATATCGACGTCTCCGTCGATGGTGTCATCAAGGGCGGCTCGGGCGACCCGGCTTCGGTCTCGGCCTTCTTCCTCGACGGCGGTGCCAGCAACACGGTCACGCTCGGCCAGGACAGCTTCGTCTTTGCGCTGAGCGACCGGGCCTTCACCGCCACTGGCGGCGACGATGCGGTGACCTCGAACGGCTTCGTGATCGGCAACATCGATCTCGACGGCGGCACGAACAGCTTCCTGAATACGGCCAGTGGCACGCTGCGCACGCTTGACATCGTGGACCTGGGCCCCAACGGACTACTCACGAATGCTGGCTTGCTGGTGCCGGGCGGCTTTGTGCGCAACCCCGAGACCCCGCTCGGCACGCCGGTCGGCGCGGCGGACTTCATAATAGCCAACAACCGCCCGCAGACGACTGCGGTGACGGGGTCGATCGACCTGACCGCTAGCAGCACCTTCTTGGTCGACGCCGCGTTCCTGGTGAGCGGCATGGCCGGGGGCATGGACAGCGACCTGATCACCGCGACGGGTTTCGGCGCCATCGACGGCACGGTCACGCCAACCCTGCTGCGGCTTGAGCGTGCCTTGCCGCTTGTCATCATTGATCCCGTCACCTCCTCGGCCGACAACGGTGCCCAGGCGACCGACACGATTGTGATCGACTACTCGATCGGCCTCGACGGGCCCACCGGCGATGGCACCACAATCGACCTATTGATGGAGCCGGATTTCTCGATCGAAGGCATGAACCGCAACCAAACGGCGCTCGGCGACCACATCAACGACATCCTGCTCGGGGATGGCTCGGCGGCGCTTGGCGACCTGTTTGCCTTTATAGGCAACCAGACCGAGGTCGGGCCGGTGATCGACGCGATCGACCGTCTCAGCCCCGAGGGCTACGCATCGCTGCGCGTCGATGCCTTCCTCGGCGCCGACCGTTTCGCCGACGCGATGCTGGACTGCGAGGCGCTGACGCCGGACGAGACCGGCCTGCCCGAGGGCGTCTGTGTCTGGATGCAGGCCGAGGGCCGCTTCTTCCAGCGCGACCCGGGCTTCCAGTTCAAGGACATCGACAGCCGGTCCTTCCGCGTCGCCGGCGGCTTCGAGACCGCGATCGACGCGAACTGGCGCTTCGGCTTCGCCGGTGGCTACGAGCTGGTGAACCTGACCTACGGGAACCGCTTCGACAGCACGGCCAAACGTGGTCATCTCGGCGCGGTGGTACGCTACGAGGATGGCCCGCTCGACCTCGGCATCGGCGTGAGCGCCAGCCACGGCTCCACTGAGAACGAGCGGTTCATTGGCATCGAGGGCCTGATCGCCGAGGACCGGCCGCTCTCGATCGGCCAGGCGAAGGTCGATCAGCGGCTGACCACGGCGAATATCCGGCTGCACGGTAGCTACGATCTGCCGGTCGCGGATCCGCGCTTCTACGCCACGCCCTCGGTCGATCTCAACGCCAGCTACATCCGCTCGCACGACGCCACCGAAAAGGGCGTTGGGCCCTACGGCGCTGATCTTAAGTCGAACGGCGAGTGGGTGCTGTCGGCCACGGCGGGGATCGAGGTCGGCGGCCGCTTCGAGGTCGATGAGAGCATCGAGCTCGGCCCCTTCATGCGCGTCGGCGTGACGGCGCACACCAAGGACGAGCTCTCGATCCGCTCCATGCTGATCGGCGCGCCCGCCTCGGCCGGCAACTTCCGCAGCGCGGTGGGCTTTGACCAGGTGGTGGGCGAGGTCGCCGTCGGGCTCGCGGTTTCCGACCAAGAGCACGGCGTGTCGCTGCGCATCGGCTATGACGGCGCCTTCGGTTCGCGGTCGACACAGCACGCGGGCTTCATTAAGTTCGCGATTGAGTTCTGATCCGCCGGCCGCGCGGCCCCCTTTCGAGGGGCGGCGCGACCGGCATTAACCGCCAACGCAGATCCTCGGAGACCGCCTTATGCCTCTTTCCCGACTCCGCGCCACGCTCGCCCCAGCGCTTGCCCTTGCCGTCATCTCGCCGTTTGCGCTGGCGCAGGATCAGTCCGTCGCCCCGGCGCAGGCGGTGCCGAAATGGCTGGTGAACTGTACCAATACCGGCGCGGATGGCGCTCTGCAGTGCAACATGAGCCAGAGCGTCGTGCTGACGGCGACGGGCGCGCGGATTCTGAGCGTCACGATCCAGAAGCCGGGCGGGCAGGACGACCCGACCATGATGGTCACGCTGCCGCATGGGCTTTTCCTGCCCACCGGGGTGCGGATGTCGATCGACAGCGAGGCGCGCAAGACCCTCGAGGTGCAGACCTGCGAGGCTGCGGGCTGCTATGCCGGGCTAGTGATCGAGCCGGCGCTGCTCGAGGCGTTGCGCATGGGCAACGAATTTACCTTCGTCATCAAGGATATGCAGAAGCGCGACATCACGCTCACGCTCACCCTCGACGGCTTTGCCGACTCCTACGCAACCCTCCCCCGCTCACCGATCCCGGAATAGATCGCCGCAGAAATCCGCCAAGACGAAAGTGGAACGCAATCTCGGCGCTAATCTTCAGCAGATCAGGGACTGGGGTTCCGCTGCTGTCGTGTCGCTTGTGGAACCTACCGAACTGGGCTGGCTACAGGTGCCCCATCTCGGGAAGGAGCTCGAGCCCACGTCATGGAGTGGCTGCAGATTCCCATCAAGGACGGAGGTGTCCCGGAGGACGAGACCGAGCGTATCTGGGCCGAAGAGGGGCCGATGATACGTGGCTTGCTGCAGGTGTGGCAGCAGGTACTCTTCCACTGTGTGCAGGACACGGGCGTTCTGGTATGATGACAGCGAGAGTGCTGGTAGAGCTTGGCTGGGGCGTGAAGAGGGCCATCACTGAGGGGCGCTAAGAGTCCGCTTCGGGCGGTGGACACAACCGGGCCTCATGTCCGATTTGGGTCTTGGCTGTGTGAAAACGTTTGGAGAGACTCCGCAAACGCAAGATCGTTTCGCCGCGCGTTCCTATAGCGCATTTAACTTTCACCGAGTAAAACGACTTGGTTCTATTGTTGCGCAAAGAAGGTCCTTTCCCGAGTTTTCACACAGGCTGGGTCAGGAGTTGCCCTTCAGCACTCCAGCGCGGCCCGTCTGGAATGCGGCGCTGAGCCGACATTCGGCCTGAGCGTCAACTATCCGGCGGGAAGCGGAGTTCGTCGGCGATTACGTCAAGCCCGGCATGCCGCTGATGATTGCATCCCTGTTCATCTCCGCCATAGCGCTGATGGTGGTCGGGCTGTTGCTGTTCCTGCGCAAAGTCGGTCTGGCGACCAGCCAAACGACTGCGGAAATCACCGAGATGCTGAAAGTAGAGAAGCGGTGAGTCCGCCGGCGCCAGCCAACTCCACAGTTTGCACCTAGCTTATGGTCAGAACGACATCGGCGCGACCGTCGATGTCGTAACGCATGCGGTCGCCGGGTTCGGGATATCGGGTCTTGATAACGCTGCCGGTGATGACGATGTCGCCGGCATGGATGGTGCCGCCCATGCCGGTGATGAGGCTGGCGACCCAGGCCAGCGAGCCGAGAGGATCGGCAAGACCGGTCTTTGCCGGAACCGGGGCTTCGTCGTTCCAGTGGAGGGTGACCGGCAGTTCGTCGAGGTCGAGGGCCCGCCAATCGGGGATTTCCGGGCCGAGGATTACGCCGGCGCACCAGGCGTTGTCGGCGATCATGGTGAGTGCGTTGAGAATGTTGTAGTCGGCGTTGCGGTCGATGATCAGTTCATAGGCCGGGTGAACGCTGGCGATGTGTCTTGAGATCGTGTCCTTGCTGAACGGCGCCAGCGCCCCGGTCAGGTCGTCCGCCAGCATGACGGCGAGTTCGAACTCGACGCCGAGACCATGGTAGTCGGCGAGGTTGATGGCCACGGGGGAGGCCATGATCTCGTTGGCAAAGATTGCGCCGGCGATCGGATGATCGATGCCGCACAATTCTTGCTGCACTTTCGAGGCCAGAGCGATCTTGCGGCCGCCAAGCGCGCCGCGGCCGTTCTCGACATGGAGGTCGTGCAGGCGGAACTGCGCCGCATAGGCCTCAGGGACATCCGTCGGCGCCAGGTCGCCGTCGAGATTGCGGAATGGTTCAGCTGTTTCATGAGCCGTCTTGATGGCTTGTGCAATCCTGTCAATCCTGTCCGTCATGGTGGCATTCCCCGTATCGTCATTTGAGTTTGGTCCGACTTTAACCCGACATTTCCCGCATAAACGTCAAATTCATGGTGATGGCACTCGAACTGCACCGCCGATGGAGTGGCTCGGTGAATGCCGTACTTCGCATTTGGGTCATAGTCGGAAGTTCAGCACCCGTCAGCGCCACGTCTGGAATGCGGCGATGAGCCGACATTCAGCGCCGAATGTCGGCAATGTGACCATGATCGGACCTAGTTCCAGAGGGTGCTGAAGGTCCGGTTTGTGCTGCCGATTCAACCGATCGCCGCAACACACTCTGCGTTGCCAGCGATCCCAGATCTCAGCCCGCTGAGCGGCTGAGTAATAAATGCGACGACGGTACTTCATATCCAGCACTCCATCTCTGCCCAAAGATTAGAGTGTTGCGTCCACCCGTTGAGACCACCGCCATAAGGCGACATACGCCCCTGCCTCTGCCGCGTAGATTTCTCCCTTGCGCTTCGCTAGTCTCTCGCGAACGGGGGAGCGCGGACGGCATCAGGAGCACCAGAGCGATGGCAAGATCGGCACAGGATGCGAACCTAGAAAGCCGGGAGGCTAGAAGTCGTCTCGCCCCCCGTCGCAAACCCTACTGGCACTTGCTCGATCATGGCTGCGAGCTGGGATACTACAAGGGAGAGGATTTAGGTGTCTGGATCGCACGCTTCCCGCGGGGGAAAGGGCGATACGCGGAACAGCGGGTTGGCATTGCCGATGACTTGGCGGACGCTGATGGCATTGCGGCCATGGACTTCGAACAGGCTCAGGCCGCCGCACGGAATTGGTTCGCGGAGCAGGCAATTAAGGATGCCGGGTTACCGATCGATGACAGCCCCTTCAACATAGTCGGAGCACCATGCTTCCGGAACTAGCGCGCGCCCAGGAAGCTGGCTGGTTGTTTTCCGACGCTATCTCTCGCGCTCGTCGCGCACATCGGAAAGCTTCGTCGAGCCGAAGGTCCGGGTAGGGTCATGAATACGCATTCAGCGTCCCACTGAACCGGGTCAGGAATATGGCGGTCAACCGTGTCTGATCGCGGCCGTGATTTCATCGGCCAGTCGATTGAAGTTCCCGTCAAACACAGTCGTCACGGTGTCCGTGATGAGGGGATAGTGCGCAGCAATCTGGTCGTGCGTAAGACCGACAAGGACGGGCAGTATGACCTTTTCGTCCTTGCTAATGCTCCGGTTGATCATACTGCGGAGTTCGTTCTCCGGCCAGTTCTTGGCAATAAAGGAATGGCTGATAATCACGACTCCGTAGCGGGAACTCCGAAGTCCTTCATCGATTTTCGCGGACAGCCTGTCCCCAAGAGTGATCTGGCCCTTGTCCCACCAAACCTTGAGATTCCGTTTTTCGAGGACCCCGACTAGCTCTTCGACGATCGAGCGGTCCTCCGACGCGTAGCTGACGAAAAGATCGAAAGCGTGGCGCGACGTCTCGTCGACTGCAACCGTCTCTGACACTTGGACGGCTGCGGCTGTTGCCGCTTCCTCGTCTTGCGCGGGCTCAGGTGCAGGCGCGACCACGGCTGCCGGTTGGGGAATCGTCTTTTCCGCTTCTAAGTATCCGGCGGGGAGAGGGCGCCGCGTTACTCAGGGTTCGCGGATCACGCGCCAGCCCAACAGCGGGCCGTGTTGCGCCCATGTCGCACGGAGCTGCCGTGCCCTCTCGTAAGCCGTTGAAAATGCAACGGAACGGTTCGCAATGCGTGTAACACGAAAGCGTCGGAATTAGGCCGACCCACATTACACTTTCTCTTTTCTGTTCAGAGGTTTAGGTGTGGTGCCCAAGGGCGGATTCGAACCACCGACACGCGGATTTTCAGTTCGCTTGTCATGAGGTTTGTCAATTCGGCATCGACCCAGCCACAAGTCGAAGGATGCCCCGTGGCAGCCCGATAAAGGACTAGGATTGCGGACCGAGCCAGACATCAGTTCGGTTGCTGCGGTAGCGGGAAAATGCGAGATTTGGCGCAGCGCCCGAGGATGGAGGCAATCATGCCGCACCACGCTAGAACCCTGCAGGCATACGAGCCTGCACGGATCGAGCAGATCACGGCCATCCTTGGCCGTGCTGCGGGTGGACGGCAGATCTATAGCGAGGAGGTCGAGCAGGCGCTCCTGGAGGTCATCCACGCCATCGGCCTGGCGTCTGACGGAACCGAGGCGTCGGGCCTGTGGCAGGAATTTTCATCGCAAGACGAGCCTTCCTACCAGACCGTGAGAGACGGCTTCATCGACATGGCCAAAGCCGAAGACCCCTTTGAGCTGGTCCGGCGCGACAGAAGACTGTCTTCGCTGCTCACACGCGGCGTCGGACTGCGTCGCATCGCGGGACGGTGGCGTAAGCCCGGCTATTCACAGGCGTCAATTCGCGAGGCCGACTGGATGAGTCTCTCGGCCGCTGATCAGGCCGAATTCCGCAAGATGCTGGAAGATTCCGCCGAGTACTATGCGCGGTTCGTCGGGCCGGGGCGAGAGCGGAAGACCAAACTTGACACCGCACTGCTCTGCCTGGCGGACCTCTTCCTGTCCTGGACCGGAAACGTGATCGCGCTGCATCGTGTGCCGTATTCGGTCGAGAGCCGGTTCATCCAGTTCGCGGTCGCGGCGCTGGAACCCGTGGGTTGGTATTTCGAAGTAAGCGATGCTGCTTTGTCCAGGCGCTGGGAGCGGATCGTCGTGCATGAGCGCACAGGCGAACAAGTGCTCGGCGAGGCTCTCCTTGAGCAGGAACCCGAACAAGAGCCCTGATCTCCTATTTGTGGGTTGGTCAAAAAGTCGACCAAATCTGCGTTCGGTGTCCCGTGGAGACCACCCATGGCGGGTGGCTCCGGAGCACGGGGCGCAGGATGGCGCGGAGCGACGGCAGAACGGCGAGAGAGGGGAGCGCGGCGGATAGCCGGCTTCGGTCTCATCCCGCCGTGATCGCTCTCGTCCGCCTGCTGGCGCGGCAGGCTGCGCGCGAAGCGCTGATGGCATCCCGGGTCGAGCAGGAGAACCAGAACCATGAAGAAGAAGACTGATGATGCGGCGCTTCCGCGGCTCCTGACGCTGCAGGACGCCGCGGACATCCTGAACACGTCGATGAAGACGCTGCGGCGACGGATCGACGCGGGCGAGCTGCCGGTGATCCGGGATGGGCGCATCGTGCGCGTGCATCCCCGGGACCTCCAGCGCTACATCTCGGCGCGGCGCAGCCTGTGACCCGCCATGACCACTAATGACCTGTCATGTCTCGGTTTTTCCGGCCCTCGGGAGAACGCACCACGAAGTCTGAGCGGGAGAATTTGGGGTATGGTCTCCCGAATCGTCCCTTCTGACCACCGGTGGCCTCCCGAGACCACGTCCGACCACGAGAAAGGCTCCCGACCATGAACGAGATGCTCACCAACACCATCCCCGATGAGCGGGTCTTCGACACCGGGGGGAGGCGAACCCTCGCCAACGTCCTCGCCGAATGCGAGGGGGCGCTCACCGGCACCGCCCTTCGCGACACCCGCTCGGCCTTCCGCTTCCTCGCCGACAAGTGCGGCGTCGATCTCGCGGCCACACTCGCCCGGCCTCAGGAGGTTCGGCAGATCTTTGCGCCGCTGTCGCCCGCCCGCCTTGGTATCAGCGAGAAGCGCTTCGCCAACATCAGGTCGCTGGTCGGCTCGGCGGTCGTACGCTTCGGCATGCGGCGGACCTGGATCACCCGGGAGATTCCGCTCGACGAGACGTGGCGCGACCTGCTTGCCCGCATTCCGGACCGCCAGCACCGGTGGGGCCTCAGCCGCCTCGCCTGCTACTGCACGGTCAAGGGCATCGAACCGGCGGCCGTCGATTCCACGACGCTGCTGGGCCTGCATGCCGCCCTGGTGGCGGAATCCCTCTCCAAGGATCCACGCAACCTGCTGAAGCACACTATCGCGGTTTGGAACATTTGTCATCGCCGGGTGCCCGGCTGGCCCGGATCGCCGCTTTGCTCGCCCTTCAAGTGCGAGCCGTTCATGATGCCGCTCGAGGCGTTCCCGGCCGGCTTTCAGCAAGACGTCGCCGCCTTCGAGACCCGGATGACCAATCCGGACCCGCTCGACCCGAACGCGCCTCTCCGGGCCTTTCGTCCCGATACCCTCAACAGTTATCTCAACACATTCCGCCGAGTGGCTTCGGCGCTGGTCAGAGGTGGCCATGTCGACCTCGATGCAGTTGCCGGTCTTCACACCCTGTTCGAAGGCAAAAACTTTGCAGAGGCGCTCCGGCCGTTTCTGCTCAAGGGGGAGGGCCGGGATACCGGCTACGTCCACAAGATGGCGACCCAGCTCATCGCCGTCGCTCGTCATCACCTCCGCCTGGACGAGATGCGCCTCGGCGAGATCGAGGGGATCGCCCGGCGGCTGAAGCCGAAGGCGGGGGGCATGGGCAGGCGCAACCGGGTGCGCCTCGCACAGTTCGACGACGAGGCCGTGGTCCGGCGGCTCCTGCGGTTTCCCGAGGAGGAGCGGGCGCGGGCGCTTGTCAAGAACAACCCGCTGCGCCGCGCCAGGGGGATCGAGCGGGCGCTTGCCATCTCGATGCTGCTCTTCACCGGCATGCGGGTGAAGAATCTGAGGCAGCTTCGGCGCGACCGGAATATCCGCCGCGCCGGCAACCGCGTCTTCGTCTTCCTCCCGGCGTCGGAGACCAAGACCCATGCCGAGCTTGAGCTCGAGCTGCCGCCCGAGACCATCGCGCTCCTCGACGAGTTCCTCGCCGAGCACCGCGGCCTCCTGCCCTGTGCAGACGGCCCCTGGCTCTTCCCCGGCATAACCGGCGGCCCGCGCTCATACAGCGCCATGCGCGATGCGGTGGGCCGTCCCTTGCGGCGCCACGCCGGCATCGAGATATCACCCCATCTCTTCCGGCACATCATCGCCAAGATCATCGCCGAGCGGTGCCCCGAGCATCTCCACGACGTCAGCCGGATGCTCGGCCACAAGTCGATGAGGACGACCTACAGCGCCTATCTCGGCACCGAGGGACCGGCAGCGTCGCGCCGCATCGCGAGGCTCCTTCGCGAGGTGAGCGGCAGAAAGAGCGGAGAGCAGGAATGAACCGCCAGCAACGCATCGAGCTTCCCCTCGCCGCCTGGCCGGCGCCGGACCGCGCCGCCTGGGAAGACCTGTTCCGGGCCGGCGATATTCTCGACGGCCAGGGCGCCGCCATACACTGGGCCGAGGCCACACGGCACACCAACGCCAAGCACTACGGGCGTTGGCTCGGATGGCTCGCGGCCAATGAATTCATGGATGGTGATCTCGCGCCCTGGGCGAGGGTGACCTCGGCCCGCGTCGACGCCTATGCCCGCAGCCTGATCGACCGGCTGGCGCCGCGCACCGTGGCCTCGGCGTTGATCGGCCTCAAATGCGTCGTCCAACGTATGCGCCCGGGCCACGACTGGCGCTGGCTCAAGGACCTGACCAACCGGCTCGACCGCTGGGCAACGCCGTCGCGGGAATGCCGCGAATGGGCCGTTCCCGCCTCCGACATCTTCACGCGCATCCTCGCCGAGCTGGCGCGGTGCGCCGGCGGCCCGCTCGGGAAACGGCGTGACCAGCTGGTCTTCCGCGACACGTTGATCGTCGCCATCCTGACCGTCTGTCCCATCCGTCTGCGCAATCTCGCCATGATGGAGATCGGCAAGCACCTGGACCAGATCGGGTCGGAATGGCACCTCCGCTTCGAGGCCACGAGACCAAGACCGGCCAGCCCGTCCACCTGGTGATCCCGGCCGAACTCGCCCCCTTCCTCGCCCTCTTCCTCGAGAAGGTCCGGCCGGCATTCCCGGGAGCCGCCGGCGGCGCCCATGTCTGGCCCGCCTGCAAGGGCAAACCGATGGCCAAAGAGACGATCTACATGCGCGTCATGAAGCGCACCCGCGAGCTCTTCGGCGTGGGCCTCAACCCACACGCCTTCCGGAGCATCGCCGCGACCTTTCTGGCCGAGGCCTCGCCCGGCGACGCACTTTACGCCCGACCCCTGCTGGGGCATCGTCAACCCGAGACTACGGAGCGATACTACATCCGCGCCAGCCAGATCGACGCCGCGCGCACCGT
>JACZTQ010000186.1 GCA_022573605.1 Pseudomonadota bacterium
GCCGAGTTCCAGGTCCGGGGCGCGCGCCGCCCGGGCCGGGTCGGGGTCTGGGTCGCGCGCCCCGCCAAGCCGCCCCTGCCCGACGGCGGCCCGGCCGAGGACAAGATCGCCGCCATCGGCGTGCGCCTGCGCCGCTGGGTCAGTTTTCACGGGGTCTCGATCAATGTCGATCCCGATCTGAGCCATTACGCCGGGATCGTGCCCTGCGGCATCGCCGGGCACGGGGTGACCAGCCTGGCCGATCTCGGCTTGCCGGTGACCATGGCCGATCTGGACCTGGCCCTGCGGGGCAGGTTCGAGGCGACATTGGGCGCGCTCTGAGCGCGGGGTTGCAACAGGTTGTCCCCCCGGTCCGGGCAAGGCGGCGTTCCGGCGCCAGGCCCGGCGGAATAACCGGGTTCTCTCGAACTGCCCGCTTGCCGTCGCCTGGCCTGCGGGCTAAACCACGTGACCGATTGTCGATAGCGCCGGTTTCCGTGGCGCCGGACACGAGAACAAGACGGGAGAAAGCGAATGGCCGACGCGGCGGTCCACGGCGATGACCCCGGGTATCCGGGGTTCTTCACCCGGTGGTTCTGCTCGACCAACCACAAGGACATCGGCATCCTCTACATCCTGACGGCCTTTGGCGTCGGCTGTCTCTCGATCGCCTTCACCATGTACATGCGCCTCGAGTTGATGGAGCCGGGGGTCCAGTACATGACCATGGCGGACGGCTCGCCGAACGGCCACATGTGGAACGTGCTGGTCACCGGGCACGGCATCACGATGATGTTCTTCGTCATCATCCCGGCGATGTTCGGCGGTTTCGGCAACTATTTCATGCCCTTGCACATCGGCGCGCCGGACATGGCGTTCCCGCGGCTGAACAACCTCAGCTACTGGCTGTATGTCGCCGGCTCCACGCTCGCGGTGCTGGCGCTGGTCACCCCGGGCGGCAACGGCCAGTACGGCACCGGGGTGGGCTGGGTGCTCTACGCGCCGCTCTCGACCACCGAGTCGGGCATGTCGATGGATTTCGCCATCTTCGCCGTGCATCTCTCGGGCGCCTCGTCGATCCTCGGCGCCATCAACATGATCACCACCTTCCTGAACATGCGCGCGCCGGGCATGACCCTGCTCAAGGTGCCGCTGTTCCCGTGGGCGATCTTCTGCACCGCGTGGATGATCCTGCTGTCGCTGCCGGTGCTGGCCGGCGCCATCACCATGCTGCTGACCGACCGCAACTTCGGCACCGCCTTCTTCGATCCGGCGGGCGGCGGCGACCCGGTGCTCTACCAGCATATCCTGTGGTTCTTCGGCCACCCGGAGGTCTACATGATCATCATGCCTGGTTTCGGCGTGATCAGTCACGTGATCTCGACCTTCTCGAAAAAGCCGATCTTCGGCTATACCGGCATGGTCTTCGCCATGGTCGGCATCAGCGCGCTGGGTTTCGTGGTCTGGGCCCACCACATGTACACCGTCGGCATGTCGAAGAACGCGCAGGCCTATTTCATGATGGCCACCCTGGTGATCGCGGTGCCGACGGGGATCAAGATCTTCTCCTGGATCGCCACCATGTGGGGCGGCTCGATCGAGTTCAAGACGCCGATGCTGTGGGCTTTCGGCTTCCTGTTCCTGTTCACCGTGGGCGGCGTGACCGGCATCGTGCTCAGCCAGGCCGGGGTCGATCGGGCCTATCACGACACCTACTACGTGGTGGCGCACTTCCACTACGTGATGAGTCTGGGCGCGGTGTTCACTATCTTCGCCGCGGTCTATTACTGGATGGGCAAGATGACCGGGCGGCAATACCCGGAGGTCTGGGGCAAGGTCCACTTCTGGATGATGTTCATCGGCGCCAACCTGACCTTCTTCCCGCAGCATTTCCTCGGGCGCCAGGGCATGCCGCGGCGCTATATCGACTACCCGGAGGCGTTCGCCTACTGGAACGAGATCTCGTCCTACGGGGCCTTCCTGTCGGGCGCGAGCTTCCTGCTGTTCATCGGCATCGTGGTCTACACGCTGCGGGCCGGCAAGAAGATCGAGAACGGGAACTACTGGGGCGACGAGATCGGCACCCTGGAATGGACCCTGCCGAACCCGCCGCCGACCCATACCTTCGAGGAGTTGCCGACCCGCGAGATGTGGGACAAGCAGCCCTCGCACTAGGGCGATTTCTAGCCGAATGGGGGCATTCGGAGACTCGGAAATCGCGGCAAATCAAAGGCGCCGCATGGCCGGAACGCCGAGATCGGCGGCCGGGGGGCGACCCCCGGCCGTTTCCACGTCGCGCGACCGGGGGAGGCGAACATGACCGAGCCGTTAGCCATCGAGACCGAGGCGGACGCGCGCGAGGACGAATACGCGCTCGACCCGGAGCTTGTCGCGGCGGTGATGGAATCGGTCGACGTGGCCGACCGGGTCGGCGTTCTGGCGCTGATCGCGGAGCTCCATGTCGCCGACCTCGCCGACCTGACCGAACAGATCGATTCCGGGCACCGGCGGCGCTTTATCGAGCTGGTCTGGGCCGATATCGACCACGAGCTGCTGGTCGAGCTCGAGGAGGGCGTGCGCGACGAGATCCTCGCCTTCCTGGCGCCGGAGAAGCTGGCCGAGGCGGTCAGGGAGCTCGAATCCGACGATGTGGTCTACCTGCTCGAGGACCTCGACGAGGCGGCCCGGAGCAAGGCCCTCGAGTCGCTGGAGCCCGCCGACCGCGCCGCGGTCACCAAGTCGCTGGCCTATCCCGAAGACAGCGCCGGGCGCCTGATGCAGAGCGAGGTGGTCAAGGCGCCGCCGTTCTGGACCGTGGGCCAGATGATCGATCACCTGCGCGCCGCGGACGATCTGCCGGAGGACTTCCACGACATCATCATCGTCGATCCGGCGGCAAGGCCGGTCGGCACGGTTGCCCTCGGCGTGCTGCTCGGCGCGCGGCGCCCGGTGACGCTGGAAAGCCTGATGGCGGACCAATTCCGCACCCTCCACGTCGAGGAGCCGGAAGCGGACGTGGCCTATGCCTTCAACCAGTATCACCTGGTCTCGGCCCCGGTGGTCGATGACAGCGGCCGCCTGGTCGGCATCATCACCATCGACGACGCCATGGAGGTGCTCGAGGACGAGGCCGAGGAGGACATCATGCGCCTCGGCGGGGTCGGCGACGAGGAGATTTCGCATAAAGTGTGGGCCATCACCCGGCGGCGCTTCCCCTGGCTGGCGGCCAACCTGGTGACCGCGATCATGGCCTCCCTGGTGATCGCCATCTTCGACGAGACGATCAGCAGCTACGTGGCGCTGGCGGTGCTGATGCCGATCGTCGCCTCGATGGGCGGCAACGCCGGGACCCAGACCCTGACCGTGGCGGTGCGCGCCCTGGCGACCCGCGACCTGACCGCGACCAACGCGATGCGGGTGGTGGCGCGCGAGACCATGGTGGGGCTGGCCAACGGGTGCGCCTTTGCGGTGATCATCGGGGCGGTGGTCTGGGGCTGGTATGGCAGCGCGGCGCTGGGCGGGGTGATCGCGGCGGCGATGGTGGTCAACCTGCTGGTCGCCGGGATGGCGGGGATACTGGTGCCGATCGGCCTCGACAAGCTGGGCGCCGACCCGGCGCTGGCCTCGGGCACCTTCGTCACCACGGTGACCGATATCGTGGGGTTTTTCGTGTTTCTGGGGCTGGCGGCGGCGGTGTTGCTGTAGGGTGCGCATTTTGCGCACCGTTCGAGACGGTTGGACGGCGGACGGTGCGCAGAATGCGCACCCTACGTTTGCCGAATGGCTTGATTTCCTTGGCCTCAATGGGTCCATTGCAGGGGCAACCTCCGGAGACCGCTCATGCCCGCCTTGCCCAAATCGATCGACCAGACCCAGACCCTGCTGGGCCGCACCGGCTATCTCTGCGGCCGGGGGCTGGCGACGGTGGTGTTCCTCAGCCTCAAGCTGGGCAAGCCGCTGTTTCTGGAGGGCGAGGCCGGGGTCGGCAAGACCGAGATCGCCAAGGCGCTGGCCGAGGCGCTGGGGCGGCGCCTGATCCGGCTGCAATGCTACGAGGGGCTGGACGCGGCGCAGGCGGTCTATGACTGGAACTACCCGGCCCAGATGATCGAGATCCGGCTGGCCGAGGCCGGGGGCGGGGCGGATCGCGAGCATCTGGCCGCGGAGTTGTTCTCGGAGCGGTTCCTGACCCGGCGCCCGCTGCTGGAAGCGATGGAGCCGCAGCCCGGCGGCCCGCCGGTGCTGCTGATCGACGAGATCGATCGCGCCGACGAGCCCTTCGAGGCCTTCCTGCTCGAGGCGCTGAGCGATTTCCAGGTGACGGTGCCGGAGCTGGGCACGATCAAGGCCGAGGAGCCGCCGATCGTCGTCATCACCTCGAACCGCACCCGCGAGATCCACGATGCGCTGAAGCGGCGCTGCCTATATCACTGGGTCGATTACCCGGATGCCGAGCGCGAGCTGGCGATCCTGGAGGCCCGCGCGCCGGAGGCCGGCCGGAAGCTGTCGGAGGAGGTGGTGGCGTTCGTCCAGCGGCTGCGCACCGAGGACCTGTTCAAGCGCCCGGGGGTCTCCGAGACCATCGACTGGGCCAAGTGCCTGGTGGCGCTGGATGCGTTGACGCTCGATCCGCAGACGGTGTCCGACACCCTGGGGGCGCTGTTGAAGTACCAGGACGATATCGCCCGATTCCAGGGCTCGCAGGCCAAGCGGGTGCTGGACGAAGTCAAGCAGGCGATGGCCGGGGCGGCCTGATGGGCCCCCGGACGGCGATTCCCGAGCATGGCCCCGAAGATGGGCGTCTGGCGGCGAACATCCTGCATTTCGCCCGCGCGTTGCGGGCCGCCGGGCTGCCGGCCGGGCCGGGAAGGGTGATCGACGCGGTCAACGCGGTGGCGGTGGGCGGCTTCGAGCGGCGCAGCGATTTCTACCACACCCTGGCCGCCTGTTTCCTGTCGCGGCCCGAGCAGCGGGTGGTGTTCGACCAGTGTTTCCACATGTTCTGGCGCAATCCGCAGATCCTGGAAAAGATGCTGAGCCTGATGCTGCCCGAGTTGCGCACCCCGGCCTTCGAGCGCGACAAGAAGGCCGGCGAGGCGCGCGCCGCCGAGGCGCTGACCGCCGGCATCGAGGCCCCGGCGCCGCGGCGCGAGGCGGCCCCGGACGAGATCGAATTCGACGCCGAGTTGACGTTCTCGGCCCGCGAGACGCTGAAATCGCGCGATTTCGAGCAGATGACCAGCGCCGAGGCGGCCGAAGCCAGGCGCGCCATCGCCGCCTTGAGGCTGCCGGTGCGTCCGATCGCCTCGCGGCGCACGATGGTCGCGCCGCGCGGCCCTGTCGCCGACTGGCGCCGCACCATGCGCGCGGCGATGCGCCAGGGCGGGGATGTGCGCGAACTGGCGCGGCGCAAGCGCCGCCGGCGCTGGCCGGCGCTGGTGGCGCTGCTCGACATCTCCGGCTCGATGGCCGCCTACAGCCGGATGCTGCTGCATTTCCTCCATGCCGCGGCCAATGCGCCAGTAAGTCATGGCGGCGTCGGCTGGTCGGCGGTGCATGTCTTCACCTTCGGCACCCGGCTGACCAACATCACCCGGCATCTGCGCCGGCGCGACGCCGACGAGGCGCTGGCGCGGGCCGGGGCGCAGGCCGGCGACTGGGACGGCGGCACCCGCATCGGTGCTTGTCTGGAGGCCTTCAACAAGCACTGGTCGCGGCGGGTTCTGGGCCACGGCGCGGTGGTGCTGCTGATCACCGACGGGCTCGACCGCGACGACCCGGACCGGCTGGGGCGCGCCGCCGAGCGGCTGCATCTTTCCTGCCGCAAGCTGATCTGGCTCAACCCGCTGCTGCGCTGGGACGGTTTCGAGGCCAAGGCGCAAGGGGTCAGGGCGCTGCTGCCCCATGTCGACAGCTTCCGCGCGGCGCACAGCATCGACAGCCTGGAGGCGCTGGCGCAGGCCCTGAGCCGGGCCGGCGACCAGGGCGAGAAAGCGCGATTGCTGGCGGGGTTGCGGGCGGGGTGAGGGCCGCGCCCGGCGGCATCGTCACTGCCCTCTCCCCCGACCCCTCTCCCGCAGGGAGAGGGGGGCGCTAGTGGCGGGGGCGGCGCGCCTTCTGGAGCGGTTGCGGGCAGGATGAATATGGCTCCCGGACTTGCCAGCCGCGCCGCGCCGCGCCAAGTCTTGGGGAAGCCTGGCCCGAGGGGAGAGACGCATGACCATCGCCGAGCACGACCGGATTCCCGAGACCGCCCTTGACTGGGCCCGCGCCGGCAAGGGCGCGGCGCTGGCCACCGTGGTCGAGACCTGGGGTTCGGCGCCGCGCCCGGTGGGCTCGCAACTGGCGATCTCGGGCGACAGCGAGATCGCCGGCTCGGTGTCGGGCGGCTGCGTCGAGGGGGCGGTGGTGGTCGAGGCGCTGGAGGCGCTCGAGGACGGCAGATGCCGCATCCTGGAGTTCGGCGTCAGCGACGACGAGGCCTTCGCCGTCGGGCT
>JACZTQ010000187.1 GCA_022573605.1 Pseudomonadota bacterium
TCGAGATCTGGGCCTCGGAGGCGACCGGCACCTGGACCATCCTCAAGACCACGCCGAACGGGTTGACCTGCGTCATGGCGGTGGGCGAGGGCTGGCACGACGAGGCCGGCGAGGCGATCCCGGTCGGAGACCCGGTCTGAGGGCTCTAGAGCAAATTCCACCCAGGTAGAGCCGCTCAGTTCGCGTCCGGCCTGACGGTGGACGCCCGCCGGACGCGAACCCCTTGGGGCCGCTCGAATTTTCCCCGAGCCCGGCGAGCCGTCTCTTGCCCGTAGATCCCCTACGCACTGCGCGCCGCCGCTTGGTCTCGAAAAAAATTCGAGCGGCTGAGCGACTCTACCTGAGTGGAACTTGCTCTAGAGCCGGATGAGTTGAGGTCGAACCGCCATCTCCACCGTCATCCCGTGCGCCCCGAAACCCCATGGGCAGCATGAAATGATGCGGTGCAGACCCGGGATCTCCCGACCCCGAGCAGACACCGAGAGATCCCGCACGAGCGCAGCATCACTTCGTGCTGCAGCGCCTACGGGATGACGATGCGGCGGCGATTCCGCTTCGAGCCATCCCGCCCTAACTGCTGCAACTCCGCTATCAGGGTCGGCAGTCACGGGGTTTTCCGCCGGCGCCCCCCGCCCTTGCGCTTGCCCTTGAAGGACCGCGTGCCGGGCCGCCCGGCGGACGAGCGCGCACCCGCCGCCGCCACCCTCGCATCGACCTCGGACTGGCGCGCCAGCGGGTCGTCGGCGACCGCGAGATCAACCGCCTCCAGCCGCCTGATCTCGTCGCGAATCCGCGCCGCCTCCTCGAATTCCAGGTTCTCGGCCGCCTTCAGCATGTCCTTGCGCAGTCCCTCCAGATGGGCCCGCAGATTGGCCCCGATCAAGGCGCGGTCGACCTTGGCGGTGACCCGGCCCAGGTCGGTGTCGCCCTGGTAGGCGCCCGCCATGACGTCGGTGACGTTCTTGCGGACGGTCGCCGGGGTGATGCCGTGGGCCTCGTTATAGGCCCGCTGCTTGGTCCGGCGGCGCTCGGTCTCGCCGATGGCGCGCTCCATCGAGCCGGTGATCCGGTCGGCATACATGATGACCCGCCCGTCGAGGTTGCGCGCCGCCCGCCCGATGGTCTGGATCAGCGAGGTCTCGGAGCGCAGGAAACCCTCCTTGTCGGCGTCCAGGATCGCCACCAGGGCGCATTCGGGGATATCCAGCCCCTCGCGCAAGAGATTGATCCCGACCAGCACGTCGAAGGCGCCCAGGCGCAGGTCGCGCAGGATCTCGATGCGCTCCAGGGTGTCGATGTCGGAGTGCATGTAGCGCACCCGCACGCCCTGCTCGTGCAGGTATTCGCTCAGATCCTCGGCCATCCGCTTGGTCAGGGTGGTGACCAGCGCCCGGTTGCCGGCCCGCGCCACGGAGCGGCACTCGTCGAGCAGGTCGTCGACCTGGCTTGCGACCGGGCGGACCTCGATCGGCGGGTCGATCAGCCCGGTGGGGCGGATCACCTGCTCGGTGAAGACGCCCCCGGTGCGCTCCAGTTCCCAGGGGCCGGGGGTGGCCGAGAGGAAGATCGATTGGGGCCGCATGGCGTCCCATTCCTCGAACTTCAGCGGCCGGTTGTCCATGCACGAGGGCAGCCGGAAGCCGTGTTCGGCCAGGGTGAACTTGCGCCGGTAGTCGCCCTTGAACATGGCGCCGAGCTGGGGCACGGTGACGTGGCTCTCGTCGGCAAACACGATGGCGTTGTCGGGGATGTATTCGAACAGGGTGGGGGGCGGCTCGCCCGGCTGGCGCCCGGTCAGGTAGCGCGAATAGTTCTCGATGCCGGCGCACGAGCCGGTGGCCTCGATCATCTCGAGATCGAAATTGCAGCGCTGCTCGAGGCGCTGCGCCTCGAGCAGGCGGCCCTCGCGGGTCAGTTGCTCGAGCCGCACCCCAAGCTCCTCCCTGATCCCCTTGATCGCCTGGTTGAGGGTCGGGCGCGGGGTGACGTAGTGCGAGTTGGCGTAGATCCGCACGCGCTCGATGGTGGCGGTGCGCTCGCCGGTCAGCGGGTCGAATTCGTGGATGCTCTCGAGCTCCTCGCCGAAGAAGCTGAAGCGCCAGGCCCGGTCCTGGAGATGCGCCGGCCAGATCTCCAAGCTGTCGCCGCGGACCCGGAAGGCGCCGCGCGCGAAGGCGGCGTCGTTGCGCCGGTATTGCTGGGTCACCAGCTCGCGCA
Organism: Pseudomonadota bacterium; assembly: GCA_022573605.1. Lineage (GTDB taxonomy): Bacteria > Pseudomonadota > Alphaproteobacteria > Rhodobacterales > Rhodobacteraceae > Thermohalobaculum. The sequence continues at coordinate 2,218 of JACZTQ010000187.1, forward strand.
TCACCGCCCGCTGGTCGTATTGCTGGCCGACGATCAGGTCCTGGGCCATGGCGCTGTAGGTCTCGGCGGCGCCGATGCCGTAGATGCAACTGACCGAGGCGACGATGATCACGTCGTCGCGCTCCAGCAGCGACCGGGTCGCCGAGTGGCGCATGCGGTCGATCTGCTCGTTGATCTGGGCTTCCTTCTCGATATAGGTGTCCGAGCGCGGGACGTAGGCTTCGGGCTGGTAGTAGTCGTAGTAGGAGACGAAATACTCCACCGCGTTGTCCGGAAAGAAGCCCTTGAACTCGCCGTAGAGCTGGGCCGCCAGGGTCTTGTTGGGGGCCAGGATGATGGCCGGGCGCTGGGTCTCCTCGATCACCTTGGCCATGGTGTAGGTCTTGCCGGTGCCGGTGGCGCCGAGCAGGACCTGGTCGCGCTCGCCGTTGCGAATCCCCGCCGAGAGCTCGGCGATCGCCTGGGGCTGGTCGCCGGCCGGGCGAAACTCGGTCTGCATCACGAGGCGCCGCCCGCCCTCGAGCTTTGCCGCCTTGGGGCGGGTCGCGGTGGCGGTTTGGTCAGGCATTTCAGGCTCCCGGCTCGGTTTCTCCAGATATGGCGCGAAGCGGGCCGGGAGGCAATCGCAGTGAACACATGACGAGCACATTAAGGGAACATTGACGATTTTCGGCCTAAACTACGCCCACGGGCTAGAGCGCGATTGACCCGACTCGCCTTAAGGGTGTATTAACCATGGTGCAAGCAGCAGATCGCCGTCAGCTTGGTGCAACATCCACCCCACCCTCGCTCCCTGCACCGGGCTGGCGGCGTGATCTGTTTGAAATCCTGTTTGGACGGGCGCCCGCGGGCGCCTTTCGTGTCGGCGCAGCGGACCCGCGGCGGCCGCGCCCGCCGGATTGCCCGGCGGCGGCGATGCTGCTGGCCCCGGTCCTGGGGCTGGCGATCTGGGCCGGGCTTCTGGCGCTGTTGATCTGATGCGTCTTCGATTCGGGCAGAGGTGCTCGCGCCGGCGCGCGGTTTCCAGCTTGCCTTGGCCCGCCGTTTTGCGCGATATGGGGGGACGGGCCGCCCAACACTCATTGCGGACGGGAACACGACCATGCAGGCACGAATCTACCAGCCATCGAAAAGCGCCATGACCTCGGGCATGGGCAATGCGCGCGACTGGATCCTGGAATACGCGCCCGCCGAGGCCAGGCGGATCGATCCGCTGATGGGCTGGACCGGGTCGGGCGACATGAACGGCCAGGTGCGGCTGCGCTTCGAGACCCGGGAGGCCGCCATCGACTACGCCGAGCGCAACGGGCTGGCTTATGCGGTGGAGGCGCGCAAGAAGCGCCGCGCCAATATCCGGCCGCAGGGCTATGGCGGCAATTTCGCCCATGACCGCCGGGGCGCCTGGACCCACTGAAGCGCCCGGCGACGGCGGACATGATTGTCCGCCCCCGTCACTCGTGGAACAGCCGGTGGAAGGCGGCGCGCAAGCTGACCTCGGTGGGGTATTTGCTGGGCCGGGGTTTCCAGCCCTGGCCGCGCCAGCCGGGCAGCGAGCCGGGGCCGCCGCGGCGCTTGATCCGCCACTGGGTGGCCAGATGCGCCTGGACGAAGGGGGTGCGGTAGTCGCCGGTGCGCTGGCGGTAAATGCGCGCCGCGTCCTTTGCCGCCGCGCCGGGCGCCGTGCCGCGCTCGACCAGCAGGTCGATATGCTCGACGGCGCCGGCGACCTCCTCGGGAGCGTAATATGTCCATCCCAGACCAAACATGGGGCAACCTCTCTTTCCAATATGGGACGGCGGCGCTATGCCGGCAAGACCGCCCGACCGGAGAGCGACAGGATGCCATCAACAGTGACGGCGCTTTATGCGGGGTTAATGGGGCTGTGGCTGCTGGGCCCCGGCTTCGCGGTGGGGCGGATCGGATGAAGGACGGTTGATGAGGAGCGACGAGGATCTGGCGCAGGCGCTGCTGGCGGCGGCGCGGCGGGCGGGCGCGGCGGCGGCGGACGTGCTGGTGGTCTCGGCCACCAGCACCAATGTCGGGGTCAGTGGCGGCAAGCTGGAGGAGGCCGAGCGGGCCGAGCGGCGGGACCTGGGGTTGAGGGTGCTGATCGGCCAGCGGCAGGCCTGTGTGTCGTCGTCGGATGCCCGGGCGGAGGCGCTGGCCGAGATGGCGGAGCGCGCCGTGGCGATGGCCCGCGAGGCGCCCGACGATCCGTGGTGCGGGCTGGCGGAGGCTGGCGAGCTGGCCGCGATTCCGGATATCGCCGGCCTGGAGATGGCCGATCCCGCCGAGCCGCCGGAACCGGCGGCGCTGGAGCAGGCGGCCCTGGCGGCGGAGGCCGCCGCACTCGGCATCGGCGGTGTCAGCCAGGTCGAGCAGGCCAGCGCGAGCTGGGGCCGCGACCGGGTCACCCTGGCCGCGACCAACGGGTTTGCCGGCAGCTATCAGCGCACCAGCGCCGGAATCCGGGTCTCGGCCATCGCCGGGGAGGGGCTCGGGCGCGAGGGTGATTACGCCGGCGAGTCGCGCAGATTCCTGGCCGACCTGCCGCCGCCCGCCGGGATCGGCGAGCGGGCCGGGCGCCGGGCGGTAGAGCGGCTGGGGCCGCGCAAGCCGCCGGCCGGCCGGTTCCCGGTGCTGTTCGACGAGCGCGTCGCGGCCAGCCTGATCGGCCATCTGCTGGCGGCGATCAACGGCCAGGCCGTCGCGCGCGGCGCGAGCTGGCTGCGCCAGGCGATGGAGAGCCGCATCCTGCCGGCCGGCTTCGACCTGATCGAGGACCCGCTGATCCGGCGCGGCCCGGCCAGCCGGCCGTTCGACGGCGAAGGCTTCGCCGGGCGGCGCAGGCTGCTGGTGGCGGACGGGGTGCTGCGCTCCTGGGTGCTGGATCTGGCCAGCGCGCGCCAGTTGGGGCTGAAGAGCACCGGCAACGCGCGGCGCGGCGTGGCGGCGCCGCCGAGCCCCGGCACCGGCAATATCCGGGTCACCGAGGGGGCCGCCAGCCGGGACGATCTGATCGCGGCGATGGGCACCGGGTTGCTGGTCACCTCGATGATCGGGGCCTCGGTCAACGCCACCACCGGAGCCTACAGCCGGGGCGCCACCGGGTTCTGGGTCGAGGGCGGCGCGATCGCCTATCCGGTCAACGAGGTGACCGTGGCGGGCAGCCTGCCGGAGATGCTGCGCTCCCTGGCGCCGGCCAACGACGCCGATCCGCACAAGGTGCGCGCGGTGCCCTCGCTGCTGGTCGAGGGGCTGACCGTTGGCGCTTGAACGCGCGGATGATCTGGCGCTGCTGAGCGCGGCGGCGGAGGCGGCGGGGGTGATCGCGCTGGGCTATTTCCGGGGCGATTTCGAGACCTGGGACAAGCCCGGCGAGGGTCCGGTGACCGAGGCCGACCTGGCCATCGACGCCATGCTGCGCGCCGAGCTGGGCGCGGCGCGGCCCGATTACGGCTGGCTGTCGGAGGAGAGCGAGGGCGCGCCCGACCGGGCCGGCCGCGAGCGGGTCTTCATTGTCGATCCGATCGACGGGACGCGGGCCTTCATTGCCGGGCAGGAGGGCTGGGGGGTCGCCCTGGCGGTGGCCGAGCGGGGCCGGGTGGTGGCGGGCGCGATGCACCTGCCGGCGCGCGGCGAGAGCTTCGCGGCGGCGCTGGGGCAGGGGGCGACCCTGAACGGCGCGCCGATCCGGGCCTCGGGGCGGGCGCTGCTGGAGGGAGCGGCGGCGCTGGTCACCGCCTCGCAGCTCGAGGACGCGCTCTGGCCCGGCGGGGCGCCGCCGGTGGAGCGCCATTTCCGCCCCTCGCTGGCCTGGCGGCTGTGCCTGGTGGGGCAGGGCCGGTTCGACCTGATGGTGACGCTGCGCGCCGCCTATGAGTGGGACATCGCGGCCGGCGCCCTGATCGCCGCCGAGGCGGGGGCGGTGGTGACCGACGGCGACGGCGCGGCGCTGGCCTTCAACCGCCACCCGGCCCGGGCGCCCGGCGTGATCGCGGCGCCGGCGGCGCTGCACCGGGCGCTGATGGCGCGGCGGCGGGCCGGGTGACACCGGTTCTCATAAACAAGGGCCGGATAGGGCATGGGGTGTCGGTGCCGGCTTTCGAATAGATACCGGTCGCAAATCGAAGCGTCTGTGAGGGTCGCCTTTGTGCCATGAATGATCATTGGTGAACTCCGCAGCGAACTACCTCTTGGAGCCCTGTCATATCATTGGTGCTGGTGCGGCAAATAAATGCAACGGACAGCAGCATC
>JACZTQ010000188.1 GCA_022573605.1 Pseudomonadota bacterium
CCAGCCCGATCAGCGCCAGCAGGGTCGGCGCGAGGTCGGCCAGAGCGCCGTCGCGCAGTCGCCAGCCCCGGGCCCGCGGGCCGCGCTCGACGAGGATCAGCGGCACCGGGCTGGTGGTGTGGGCGGTGTGCGGGCCGCCGCTCTCGGGGTCGATCATCACCTCGCAGTTGCCGTGATCGGCGGTGACCAGCATCGCCCCGCCGACCTCCTCGAGCGCCGCCAGCGCCGCGCCGAGGCCCGCATCGACCGCCTCGCAGGCGGCGACGGCGGCGGGGATCGAGCCGGTATGGCCGACCATGTCGGGGTTGGCGTAGTTGACCACGATCAGGTCATAGAGGTCACGGATCGCGGCGGTCAGGTGCTCGGTCACCTCGGCCGCCGCCATTTCCGGCGCCAGGTCGTAGGTGCGCACCTTCGGGCTGGGAGCCATATAGCGGTCCTCGCCCGGCTTCGGGGTCTCGACGCCGCCGTTCAGGAAGAAGGTGACATGGGGATATTTCTCGGTCTCGGCGAGGCGCAACTGGCGCAGCCCGTGGGCCGAGACCCAGTCGCCCAGGGTGTTGACGATCTCGAGCGGCGGGAACATCGCCTCCATGAGCTCGTCCAATCGGTCGGAATACCCGGCCATGCCGAGCCGGGCGGCGAAATCCGGGCGGGCGGAGGCGTCGAAGCCGTCGAACCTTGGGTCGATCAGCGCGCCGAGGATCTCGCGCGCCCGGTCGGCGCGGAAATTGATGCACATGAGGCCGTCGCCGTCCGCCATGCCGTGGTACTCGCCGATCGCGGTCGGCGGCACGAATTCGTCGGTCTCGCCGCGCCCGTAGGCGGCGGTGACGGCTTGCGCCGCGCTGGCGGCGCGCTCGCCCCGGCCCGCGACGATCACCTCGAAGGCGGCTTGCACCCGTTCCCAGCGCTGGTCGCGATCCATCGCATAGAACCGCCCGGTGACGGTGACGATCTCGCCCGCCCCCGCCAGATCGCGCTCGAAGGCGGTGATCTGACCGAGCGCCGATTTCGGCGGCACGTCGCGGCCGTCGAGGAACAGGTGCAGGCGCACCGCCACCCCGCGCGCCGCCAGCACGCGGGCCGCCTCGGCCATGTGGCGCTGGTGCGAATGCACCCCGCCGGGGCTCATCAGGCCGATGACCTGGGCCACGCCGCCGCTCGCCAGCAGCCGGTCGGCGAAGCGGCCCAGCGCCGGGTTGGCGCCGAAGCTGCCGTCGGCGATGGCGCTGTCGATCCGGGGCAGGGCCATCCACACCACCCTTCCGGCGCCGATATTGGTGTGGCCGACCTCGGAATTGCCCATCTGGCCTTCGGGCAGCCCCACATCCTCGCCGCTGGCCGAGAGCGTGGCGCGCGGGCAATCGCGCCAGATACGGTCGAAGTTCGGGGTCTTCGCCAGGTGCGGCGCGTTGCCGGGCCCGGGCTCCGCCAGGCCCCAGCCGTCGAGGATCATCAGGATCACGGGCCGATGATTTTGGGGGCGGTGGGCGGGATCCGTCATTGGCCTCAACTCCAGGGACAGCTCGGGACGGGGTGTAACCGGTGGCGCGGGTTGGCGCAACCGGCGCCAGAGCGGTCTCGTAGGGTGCGCATTCTGCGCCCCATTTCCCGGCATTTCCCACCAGGGTGCGCAGAATGCGCACCCTACGGGCGGCCCGGCGATCACTCCCGGTGATACGGGCCGCCCGCCAGGATCGACACCGCCCGGTAGAGCTGCTCCGCCAGCATGACGCGCACCAGCAGGTGCGGCCAGACCATCGGCCCGAACGACAACAGCCGGTCGGCGCGGGCGCGCAGCGCCTTGTCGTGGCCGTCGGCGCCGCCGATCAGGAACACCGCGCCGCCCGCGCCGTCGTCGCGCAGGCGCGCCAGCAGGTGCGCGAAATCCGGGCTGGAGAGGGTTTCGCCGCGCTCGTCGAGGGCGATGGCGACAGCGCCGGGCGCGATCGCCCCGATCAGCCGGGCCGACTGGGCGGTCCGGCCGCGCGCCTTGCGCTCGTCGATCTCGGTGACGCTGAAGGGGCCCAGCGCCAGGGCCCGCCCGGCCTGCCCGGCGCGCGTCAGATAGTCGTCGAGCAGCACCCGCTCGGGGCCGGGCTTCATGCGCCCGACGGCGGCGATGGTGATTTTCATGAGTGCGCCCTCAGGCCGGGCGCGCGGTCTTGTCCGGTGCGGTGAGCCACATCTTCTCGAGCTGGTAGAATTCGCGCACCTCGGGCCGGAAGATGTGCACGATCACGTCGCCGGCGTCGATCAGTATCCAGTCGGCCGCCTCCTTGCCCTCGACGCGCGAGGCAACGCCCGCCTGGTGCTTCAGGCGATCGACCAGGTTCTCGCTCAGCGCCGCCACGTGGCGGGTCGAGCGGCCCGAGGCGACGACCATGAAATCGGCCATCGGCGACTTGCCCGCCAGCGGGATTTCGAGGATCTCCTCGGCTCCGTCCTGATCGAGGGAAGAGCTGATGAGAGAGAGAAGCCAATCGCTTCCGGTCTCGTCCGGCGAAGCGCCGATCGGCGCCTTCGCGGTCTGGGCGCCTGGCGCACCCGTGACGACTTGTTCAGTCAGTTCGATGTCCTCCGCCGGTCTGGCTGCCGGACCCCCGGCGGGCCCGTGGGACAGCGCTGCCAACACCTCCAATCTAGCAACTCTCGGGGCCGCTCTCAAGAAGGCGCTGAAATTAAACCGGAGGGTCGCATGAAAGTGACGCCGGGGTCAGCGCGCCTGCTGCTCCCGATGGTGGCGCACCAGCGCCAGCAGCCGGTAGACCCCGTGCACCATCTTGCCGTAGGGCAGGGTGACGAACAGCGCCAGCACGAAGCCGAGGTGGATCGCCAGCAGCCAGCCCATGGCCGGGGTGTGGCGCCACGCCAGCAGCGCCAGCCCGGTCAGGGCGGTCAAATGCAGCAGCGCCAGCAGGCCGAGATCCATGCCCCAGAGGCCGGTCGCCTCGGGGGCGCGGTCGGTTGCGAACTTGATCGCGAACAGCCCCGCGGTGCCCGCCATCAGGCCGATGCCGCCAGCCGTGCCGAGGACAACCGGAACCGAATACCAGCTATAGGGCGCGGCCCAGCCGAACCCGTGGTCCATCACCGTGCCGGCGATCGTGGCGGCGAAACACAGCAGAAATCCCCACATCATCGCCAGGTGGAAATGCCGCCGCCCCATGCCGAAACGCTCGTCGATATCGTTGCACCCCTCGCCGCCGCCGCCGAGGTGGCGGGTCTGGCCGGCATCGCGCAGCGCCGCGCGCAACGCGGCCCGGCTGATCGCGCCGCCGCCGGAGGCGCGCCAGAACGAGCGCGCGCCCAGCGCCATCGCCAGCACCGCCCAGCCGAAGGTCAGGCCGCCCAAGCCCGCCATCACGCCCCACGGGATCACCGCGTAGAAGGCGCCGGGGCCGCCGTGGCTGGCGCTTAGCGTGGCCTGGTCCTGCAACAGCACGGTCAGGATCATCACCGCGGCGAGGCAGAGCGCGGTGGCGAGCGAGACCACCATGCCGTTACGCTCGAACACCCGCCCGAGGCCACGCGGCCAGGCGTGCGAAGCATAAGTCTCGGCGCGCAACTCGGCGAAGGCGCGGGGCAGGTTCAGGCCCCATTCATGGGGCGGAGCGTATTGGCAGGCGTGCCAGCAGCCCTTGCAGTTGTGGCACAGGTTGGCGAGGTAGCCCAGATCGCCGTCGCTGAAGGCGCGGCGTAATTCCATCGCCGGGAACACCGGGCAGAAGCTCTCGCAATAGCGGCAGGCGTTGCAGATCTCCATGGTGCGCCGGGCCTCGGCGAGGGCGGGGGAGGGCAATGTACGGCCCCCCTCCCTGACCACGGCGGGGGGAGGGGACTGCGTTGCACTTGGGGGGCGGGGGTCAGTGCCTGGCATGGCGCGCCGCCGCCTCCCCTGCCCGGCGCCCGAAGACGCTGCCGATGGTCAGGCCGAGGCCGCCGAGATAGCCCTGGCCGAGCACGTTGCCGGCCATGATCTCGCCGGCGGCGTAGATGTTTTCAGCCCGGCCGCCGTCGGCCATCTGCGCGGCCGCGCTCTCGTCCACCTTGACCCCGAGATAGGTGAAGGTGATGCCGGGGCGCAGCGGGAAGCCAATATAGGGCGGCTGGTCGATCGGCCGGGCCCAGTTGGTCTTCGGCGGGGTCAGGCCGTGCGTTCGGCGCCCGTCGAGGACGCCCGGATCGAACGGCCCCTCGGCATCGCAGGCGGCGTTGTAGGCGTCGACCGTGGCGCCGAGGGCGGCCGGGTCGAGCCCCAGCGCCTCCGCCAGCCCCGCGATGCTCTGGGCCCGGATCGGCGGGTAGAGCGGGGGCAGGAACAGCTCCTCGGCCTTGGCGTCGATGATCGACCAGGCGATCTGGTCCGGCTGCTTGGCGATCAGCCGGCCCCAGATGGCATAGCGCTTGGGCCAGAAATCCTCGCCCTCGTCGTAGAAACGCTGCGCCTCGCGGTTGACCATGATCGAGAACGGCACGCTGTCGATCCGGGTGGCGATGCCGCCGTCGAACCGCGGCCCGCGGGCGTCGATGGCGATGGCGTGGCACTGGTCGGCCTCGGCCACCGAGGCAAAACCGGCGTCGAGCAGCAGGCGCAGCACGGTGCCCTTGGCGTAGGGCGTGCCCCGGATCAGGAAGTTGCGCGCCGCCGGCCCCCAGGCCTCCTCGAGCCAGTCGAAATTGGCCTGGAAGCCCCCCGAGGCGGCGATGAAGGCGCGCGCCGCGATGCGGCGCTCGAAGCCGCGATGGCGCACCTGGGCGGCGCTGAACACCCCCTTGTCGATCTCCAGCCCTATGACCTCGGCGTCGTAGATCACCTCGACGCCGAGCCGCGCGGCGGTGAGGTAATAGGCGTTCATCATCGCCTTGCCGCCGCCGCGAAAGAACGGGTTGGTGCGCTCCAGCGACAGGGTGCCGCTGATCGCCGGCTGGAACCGGACCCCGCGGGCGTGCATCCACTCGGCCAGACCGGCGGATTCCTCGATGGTGATGCGGGCCAGGCGCTCGTCGGTCTTGCCCGCCGTCACCCGCATCAGGTCGTCGAGATACTCCGCCACCGGATAGCGCCCGCTCAGCAGCCGGGTCGGGGCTTCGTGGGCGGTGCGCAGGTTGCGGGTGTGGCGCGAATTGCCGGCGCGAAACCCCTTCGGCGCGGCCTCGGCGATCAGCACCCGCGCGCCGCGTTCGGCCGCCGTGATGGCGGCGCAGAGCGCGGCGTTGCCGCCGCCGGCGATCAGCACGTCATGGGTCTCGCCTTGGTTCGCCATTGTTGATCCCGCCAGAACTGCCCGCTATGTATACCGCTGTATGCAGTTCGTCAAAACCCTTCTGAACCGCGCCCGGCTGGCCGCGCTGGCCGCGTCGGTGGTCGGCACGGTGGTGTTCCATCTGCTCGACCTGCCGCTGCCGTTCCTGCTCGGGCCGATGTTCGGCTGCCTGGTGGCGGCGCTGGCGGGCGCGCCGCTGAAGGGGCTGGGGCCGCTGGCCACGGCGATGCGGATCGTGCTCGGGGTCGCGGTGGGCACCGCGATCACCCCGGAGCTGCTGGAGCGCATGCCGCAGATGATCTACTCGATCGCCCTGGTGCCGCCCTTTATCCTGATCATCGGACTGATCGGCTACCCCTGGTTCCGCAAGGTCTGCGGCTTCGACCACCCTACCAGCTATTACAGCGCCATGCCGGGCGGCTTGCAGGACATGCTGATCTTCGGCGAGGAGGCCGGCGGCAACGTGCGCACCCTGTCGCTGATCCACGCCACCAGGGTGCTGGTGATCGTGACCAGCGCGCCGTTCCTGCTGCAAGCGATGTGGGGGGTGCCGCTGGTGAGCTTTCCGGGGGCGTCGGCGGCCGAGATTCCGCTGCTCGAGATGGCGATCATGGCGGTCGCCGGGACCGCGGGGTGGCTGGGCGCGCGGGCCATCGGGCTGTTTGGCGCGCCGATCATCGGGCCGCTGGCGGCGACCGCCCTGGCCTCCCTGGCCGGGCTGGTCGAGCACCGGCCGCCGGGCGAGATGCTGCTGGCGGCGCAGTTCATCCTCGGGCTCGGGGTCGGGGCCGAGTATGTCGGCGTGACCCTGCGCGAGTTGAAGCGCGACGTGCTGGCCGGGATCGGTTACTGCGTTCTGCTGTCGGGGATCGCGCTGGGGTTTGCCGAGATCGTCATCGCCATCGGCGCGGCGCCGCCGATGGAGGCGTTCCTGGCCTTCGCGCCCGGCGGGCAGTCCGAGATGGCGATCCTGGCCATCGTCGCCGGGGCCGATCTGGCTTACGTGGTGACGCACCACCTGGTGCGCCTGGTGGTGGTGATCATCGGCGCCCCGATCGTGGCGCGGCTGGTGCGGTGAGGGCGGCGAGGCGGCGCGGAACGGCTGCGCAGCCCGGTAGGGCGGGGTTCACC
>JACZTQ010000189.1 GCA_022573605.1 Pseudomonadota bacterium
TCCAGCTTCATGCCGCCACCCCTACGCGCACGTCCAGCGCCCCGAAGTCCAGCGCCGGCGCCGGGGCGCGGATGCCGAGCCGGCGGCAACGCGCCGCGCGGCGAAGATGTTCAGGCGCATCGTCCCGAAATGAACATCTGCTGAATGCTTCATCGCTCGGTTGCCCTCGTCCCGGCGGCCATTTGCCTCTCGTTCGAGGCCAGCAAGACCTGACTCCCCCATACATGAACAACACATCCGAGGCCAATATCTTTCGCGGTTCAGGTCTTTTGAGATGGTGCTGCCTGCCAGCGATTTCCTGGCCTGGCTTCATGGTCGCGATCGATGTGGCGCCGACTCTTCGCAGCCAGTTTCATTATGAAATCATTTCTTTGCAGGCGGTTCCTTGATGACAAAATATTCTCGAGGTTGCGTTGCCGAGCTGAACGGGCGCGCGCGGGGGTCTGCTCCCGGGGGTCTCCCGACAGATGTTCTCGCGCCTTTGCCATCATACGGCGGCGCAGCGAATTCGTTGAAATTTTCTAAAACGGCTTGGAATCAACAGCTTGACCCCCCGTGCACATCTGCACACCCCCCTTCACTCCCCCCTCTGGCGCGCCTTCCCGACCCTCACATCATCAGGTTCGGCAGGAACAGGACGATACTGGGGAAGGCGATCAGCAGCCCCAGGGTGAACACGTCCAGCAGCAGGAAGGGCATGATGCCGGCGAACACGTCCTCCAGGGTCAGCGGCACCGGCGAGGCGCTGCGCACCACGTAGACATTCAGCCCCACCGGCGGCGTGATCAGCGATATCTCGGCCAGCTTGATGGCGATCACCCCGAGCCAGATCGGGTCGTAGCCGACCCCGATCAGGATCGGGAACATCACCGGCAGGGTCATGATCATGATCGCGATCGGGTCGATCAGCATCCCCAGGATCAGATAGATCACCGCGAAAGCCATCAGATAGAGGAACGGCGCCAGATCCAGCCCGAGCAGCAGGTCGGAGATATCGGCGATCAGCCCGGTATAGGCCAGGAAGCGCGCGAACAGGATGCCGCCGATGATGATGATGAAGATGGTCGAGGTGGTGATGCCGGCTTCCTTGAAGGTCTCGACCAGCATGCGCAGGTTGAGCCGGCGCTTCCCGACCACGATCAGGAAGGCTCCGAAGGCGCCCACCGCCCCGGCATAGGTCGGCACGAAAAAGCCCAGATAGATGCCGCCGATGACCAGGATGAACAGGAAACTGATGCCCCATACGCCCCGCAGCGAGCGCCACTTCTCCGCCCGTGTAAAGTGGATATCGGGGATCGGGGCGATCGACGGGTCGCGCTTGGCCCGGACATAGATGCCGGCCATGTAGATCGCCGCCGACAGCAGCCCCGGAATCAGCCCGGCGATCAGCAGCCGGGCCACCGATTGCTCGGTGATGACCGCGTAGACCACCATCAGGATAGAGGGCGGGATCAGCGAGGCGAGGGTTCCGGAGGCGGCGATGCAGCCGGCGCTGAGGCGCTTGTCGTAGCCGAACCGGACCATCTCCGGCATGGCGATCTTGGTGAACACCGCGGCGTTGACGATGGTCGAGCCGCAGGCCGCGCCGAAGGCCGCCGAGGCCAGCGTCGTCGCCATCGCCAGCCCGCCCGGCAGACGGCCCAGCCAGTGATGCGCGGCCTTGTAGAGATCGGTCGTCAACCCGGCCTGGGTGGCCAGCGTGCCCATCAGGATGAACAGTGGAATCACCGCCAGGGTGAACGAGTTGGTGGTGCTGAAGGGGACCGTGGCGAGCTGCGCCCAGGCGGCATCCGGCCCGACCGAGAGATACATGCCGAGCAGGCCGCCAAGGCCGAGGGTGACGCCGATATGGACGCCCGCCGCCAGCATGAAGGCCATCATCGCCAGCACGATGATACCGGTGGTTCCGGGATCGAGCATCCCCCCCGCCTTTCCTGTTTCTGGCCTGTTCCCGGCCTAGTCCGGGCCGCCGGAGCGCAGCTCCGGCAGCGAGGGCTCAAGCGGCTCCGGCGGCTCCCCGGTGAAGACCCGCCTCGAGTCGATGATCAGGTCGAGCACGAGGCGCAGCACCAGCAGCCCGGTCCCCGCCGCCAGGATGATCCGCGCCGGGTAGAGCGGGAAGCGGATCAGCCCGACCGTCGCCTCGCCGATCTGATAGCTGTACTGCGCCTCCATCGTCGCCTGCCACAGCATCAGGCCGAAGAAGGTCAGCGCGGCGACATCGGCGAAGACGTCCATCAGCGCCTGGGTGTGCGGGCCCACATGGGTATAGATCAGCTCGACCCGGATATGGGCGCGGCGGATCTGGGCATAGGCCAGCGCGCCGAACACGATCAGCACCATGGTGCTTTCGGTGATCTCGAACGGGCCCGGAACGGGAACGTGCAGAAGCTGTGTGCCGACGATGTCGGCAACCCCGAGGAACACCGACATCATCATGCCGACGCCGCCGACGAGCAGAACCGCGAGGGCAAGCCGCTCGAGCAGATGTGCGAGCATTCTCACGCGATCGGGTGTCCTTTGACGGCGGGGCGGCGGCTTGCGTTGCCGCGCGGCGGCCCCCGCTCGGGGGAACCGCCGCGCGTCGTTTCTTCGGTCTGCGGTCAGTTGCCGATCTGCGCGCGCCAGAAGGCGGCGACCTCGTTGGCCCGCTCGCCTTCGCCGTCGGCGGTTCTGGCGTCGATCCAGTCCTGCAGCATGTCGGGCGCGGCCGCCATCCATTTGGCCATCTCGCCCTCGGCCATCGGCTTGATCACGGCGCCCTTGGCGATCATCGCCTCGCCCGCCGCCACCTCGGCCGCGTCGATCGCGTCGATATAGGCCTTGCCGGCCTTCAGGCCTTCCTCGGTCATGATTGCCTGGATGTCGGCCGGCAGGCTGTCCCAGGTCTTCTTGCCGATGACCAGCAGATGGCCGGTGATCGACATCGCCGGGCCGCAGCTGTACTTGCCGGGCTCGTAGACCTTGATCGCATTGATGTTGCCGAGATTGATGAAGGAATAGTCCAGCGTGCCGCGCTGCACCGCCTCGTAGATGTCGCCGAAGCCGACCGAGACCGGCACCGCGCCGATGGCCTCGAACATCTTCGGGATGTCGGCGCCGAAGCTGCGGATCTTCTTGCCCTTCAGCCCCGCGAGGTTGTCGCAGTTCCCGTCCGGGCCGGTCATGAAGTAGGACCCCAGCGGCTGGTGGAACAGGAAGTGGACGTTGAATTTGTCGAGCTCCTCGCGGAACACCGGCAGCGCCTGGTAGGATGCGGCCGAGATCTCCATCGCCTGGCGCGGCGAGTTGAAGATGAAGGGGATCTGGTAGGCCTTCCAGAACAGCAACTGGTCCGGATAGTAACCCGGCACCACGGCGGCTATGTCGATGGCGCCGCGTCCGGCCAGGGTCATCAGCTCGCCGCCCTTGCCGAGCCCGCCGGCGAAGGTGATGTCGATCTCCACCCGCCCGCCGGTGCGTTCCTCGACGGCGGCGGCGAAGTCCTTTTCGACCTGCACGAAGGGGCTGTTCGGAAGGTAGTGGCCCCAGCGCAGCTTGAACTCCGGCGCGGCCTGGGCCGTGCCCGCGACCGCGAGGGCGCCAACCATCGCGGCGGCTTTGAGAATGTTCTTGATCGGGTATGTCATGTTTCTCTCCCGTTTCCCGGTGTGGGTTGTTCTCGTTCAGTGATCTGCCCGTCCCGGCTGGCCCGGCCCGCCCGCAGTCGCTGGCGGAGCGATCGTTTCCCGGGCAAGGAACATCCGCCCGGGAAACGATTGCCAGCTTGACAGTCCTTGCCCCTTATGGGCAGTCAACGGATCACAGTTTCGCGATGACCGAGCCCGCTGTCAACGCAATGCTGGCGCAATGGCGCGAGCAGCCACCGCCGCTAGTGCGAGGGGGAGATGGAAACCGCCAGCCCTGCCGCGCCTGCCGATCCCGCCGCCGGGGCGCCGGATTGGCGCGCCATCCTCGACCGGCTGGCCCAGCGTCATTCCTGCCGCGATTTCGACGGCTCCAAGATCGATCGCGAAATCCTGGCCGAGATCGTGCGCGACGGCACCGAGGCGCCCTCGTCGTGCAACCTGCAAAACTGGCACTTCATCATCGTCACCGACCAAGAGCGCAAGCTGCGCGCGCGCGACATATCCGGCGGAAATCTTCACTTCGCCGACTGCTCGGCGCTGATTTTCCTCTGTTTCCAGAAGGGCTGGACCCACGGGAATTTCTCGATTGCCCAATCCGTTGCGGGCGCCGCCTACCACATGATCCTGAGCGCCCACCTGCGCGGCTTCCAGTGCATCTGGAACGCCGGCATCGGTGACCACGGGCAATTGCGCGACCTGCTCGGCCTGCCGCCGATCTTCGAGGTTCAGGCCGCCTTGGCGATCGGCCGGGCAAAGCCGACGGCGCCGGATATGAAAGCCCCGCGCCGCCCCTTCGCCGAGGTCCATTCCTGGCAGCGCTTCGAGCGGCCCGCGATCTGCCGATATCCGGTCAAGCCGGCCAAGGCCTACCCGTTTTATCGCATCCGCAACGACGACAACCCGTTCGCCGAGTGGAACCCGGCGCGCTGGAGCTGGGATCAGATAGGTGATTTTCGCGGCTATGCGGTCTGGGCCAAGTCGCCCCTGGCGGGGGTCTATGTCTCGCGCCGGCAGGGCGCCGCCACCGAGGTGGAACTGGACCTGCTGCCGGACCTGGCGCCGGGGGCGCGTCTGCTCGAGGTCATGCCCTGGGGCGGAACCTACAGCGTGGCGCTGCGCCAGCGGCTGGACCGGGAGGTCGAATTGCACCTGGCGGAGCTGTCCGAGCACAATCTGAGTTTCATCCTCGAGCGGTTTCGCCAGGAGGCTTTGGCGACGGATCGGGTGCAGGCCAGCCTGATGCGGGGAGGCATTCTGCCCTATCCCGACGCCAGCATGGACGGCGTTGTGTTGGCGCAGATACTCGAACATTGCCCGGAGCCGGAAAAGCTCCTGGACGAGACCCGCCGGGTGCTGAAGCCCGGCGGGGTGCTGGTGGTCAGCGCCCGAAACCTCTGGTCGCGCTACGGCTGGCGCTGGGCCCGGGTCGAGTCGCGGGCGCAGATTCCGAACCAGGGCCCGTTCCGCCCGATCCCGGCGCCGCGCCTGCGCGGATGGCTGAAGGCCCGGTTCGAGATCGACGCCGAGATCGGCATCGGCCGCGAGACGGTCGAGGATGCGGCCGTGCTGCGCGGCCGGGGGCGGTTCTTCTGCCGGCTCTACGCGGCGAGGTGTGTGCGTGGCTGAGGCGGGGCGCGGCGCGGGCCGGGAGCCGCCATGCGGGAACGCCTGCGGCGTCCCCCCCTCTCCAGCTCTCCCCCACGAGGGGGGAGAGGGGCGCGGAGCGGCGAGTTCGCGGGCGGCGGGGTGTGTGGTGCGTAGCGGATCGAGGCCCCGGCTCGGAGGCCGGGGCATGTGGCGCGGGAGAAAACGCGCGAGCCAACAGGAGAAACGTCGATGAAAGTGGACCTGGACCTGGTGGAGGAGGCGGCCAAGACCCTCTACATCCACGCGCTGAAAATCCTGCCCGACGATATCAAGCAGGGCATCCAGCGCCTCCACGACGCCGAATCGAACGCCCTGGCCAAGTCGATCCTGGCGGTGATGAACCGCAACATCCAGGTCGCCGAGGAGACCAAGAACCTGCTCTGCCAGGACACCGGCATCCCGATCTACACCCTGACCATCGGGCGCGGCGTGCAGGTGGATGGGACCGACCTGATCGCGGCGATCCGGCGCGGCACCGCGCGGGCGACCACCGAGCACCCGCTGCGCTCGTCGGTGGTGCACCCGATCACCCGGTTCAACGAGCAGACCTCGTGCGGGCGCAAGGTGCCGGTGATCAATATCGAGTTCTCGGACCGGCCGGACTACCTGCGCATCGACATGGTGCCGAAGGGCTCGGGCTCGGAGAACGGCTCGTTCCTGAAGATGTGCATCCCGGCCGACGGGGTGGCCGGCATCAAGCGCTTCGTGGTCGAGAAGGTCACCGAGGCCGGCGGCCGGGTCTGCCCGCCGACCATCGTCGGGGTCGGGGTCGGCGGCACCGCCGATCTGTGCATGAAGCTGGCCAAGATCGCCGCCACCAGGCCGCTGGGCAGCGCGTGCGACGACCCGGAGGGGGCGGCGCTGGAGGCGGAGCTGTCGGCGGCGGTCAACGGGCTCGGCATCGGGCCGCAGGGGCTGGGCGGCGACGCCACCGCTTTTGCCGTGCATGTGGAGACGGCGGCGACCCATATCACCATGAACCCGGTGGCGGTGAACATCCAGTGCCACTCGGCGCGGCGCGCCTCCGCCACCTTCAAGGACGGCGCTTTCGAGATCGGAGCCTGAGCCATGACCGAACACGTGCTGCACATGCCCTGCACC
>JACZTQ010000190.1 GCA_022573605.1 Pseudomonadota bacterium
TCGTGGCTGCCGTCGGTGGAGCCGTCGTCGACGACGATCAGCTCGATCGGCGCATAGCTCTGCCCGGTCACGCTGTCGATCGCCTCGGCGATATACCGGGCGTGATTGAAGGACGGGATGATCACCGTGACCGGGGGGGAGCCTTTCTCCATCATCGAAGATACAATCCCTCCGCCCGATCCCGGAAGGCCGAAAGAGGGCTGCGCCCCGGTTCTTTTGACAGAAAATGAACGGTCTCCGGCCCGACGGTCACCGACTAGTCCAGGCCGTGAGGAAGCAGGCAGCGGACCTCGCGCAGGCTGCCCGCAATGCGGCTGACGCCCCGGCCTTGCAGGAACGCACGGCTGCGCTGACCCCGCTCCAGCCCGACAAACCGGACTCCGGCTTGAGTGGCGGCGGCGGCGTCGGACTCGCTGTCGCCAACGAACAACAACGGACTCAGAGCACGCAAATGGTCCGCTTTCTGTCGGGACGCCGCATCCGGCATGACAACGATCACCTCATCCAGCGCGGTGTCCAAACCGAGGCTGGAAAGTTGCCCGGTGAGCCAGTGCGCATGCTGTCGCGCCGTCAGCAGGACCAGCCTGAACCCCTCCCGGCGCAGTGAAGACAGCGTCTCCAGGACATCATCATAGCATCGGTCCAGAGACAACCAGAAGGGCTCTTCGATCCTGGCGATCCATTCCAGGGCAATTTCCGAGGCAAGATCATCGCCCAGCCCGAGGGCGCGGGCGGCCTCTCTGGTCGAGCGTCCGTCACGCTTGAATCCCCAGAACCTTGCCGGATCGGCACGATGACCTCTGCGAGTCACGATGCAGGAAAACAGCGCGGTCTGTTTGTTCGCGCAGGTAATCAGCGTGCCATCGAGGTCCAAGACGATTGTTCGGGCTTCAGACATGCATCAGGAATTCGCTGTACTGGCGCGTGACGATCAAGTCGATATCGACCGTGTCGTTGCGGAAATAGCCCTCGTAGGGCAGCCGCCAGCGGCAGGCAAACATCGCCGAGAGAACATCGAAACCGGCCGCGCACGACATCGCCGTGCCGGCTCCGGGGCGCATGTTCAGATCGGTGACGACCCATTGCCCGCGCGCTTTCATGACCTGAAAACAAAAGGTGCCCCGCACGCCCAGCGTTTGACCGATGATCCTGGCATACCGCTCGAGTTCATGGTCGCGAAACAGCCGGGCCTTGGTACAGACTCCGGCCTTCGTTTCCAGCCGCTCGCGGCAGATGGTCACTCGATAGCCGCACTCCGCGTCGCAGAAACAATCGACCGTGACCTCGGGGTGCTCGCAGACCTCCTGCAAGATCAGCCCGGAAAGCTCCGACGGCCGGAACGCGGCAAGATCCTGCTCGTCCGCGCGGCGCGAGCCCCGACTGCCAAACGCATTCCGAGGCTTCATGAACCACGGCCCGTTTCCGGTCCGCTCCTCGGGCAGGCAGGTCTCGGGAGTGGGGATGGCGAGCTGCAAAAGCCAGGTGTTGAGGAGATACTTGTCCCGGCACAGCTCGACGCCAGGATCGTCCGGCAGGATGATGTCCACACCCGCCGCCCGGCGATCGCGCCTCATCGCCTGGGCATGCAGAAATTCATCATTGACGATCGGCAGATAGGTCGTGATTCCTTCGGACTCGATGATTTCGATCACCTCTTCGTAGAAGGCGTCCGATGCGGCCGGCGAGACCCGGTAGCAGCGATCACAAAGCAAAGAGGTTGTCACCAGTTCGGGCTCGTTTACATCCATGCCGACGATGCGGACCGCCGTTCCCCAGGACGCGCGAAGCCGCGCCGCAACGGCAAATGACGTCCCCGTGCCGGCCGCACCCAGAAGAACGACCTTGGTGGCTTCAGTTCCAGGCGATGACATAGAGTTCCGCCGCGATGTCAGGATAACGCTCCACCAGGCTTTCAGTCATCATGCCTTCCGCTGGGCCGATTTCGAGGCAGCGGCCATCCACCCGATGGCGCCCGAAAGTCCTGGCGCGGCAGGATCTCGCCCAAGGCGAGCATAGACGGAATTGCGCGCGCGATCCAAGCGATTTGACGGATCGGGAGGGGGCGCCGATCGCGCCGCCGCCGCCATCCGCGGAATTTTAGAGGTTTTTTAATCGTTTCCGATCTATCGACACCGGAACGCGGTCGCCAAAGGGCGACGGCGAGATCTCCGGGGAGCGGTTGAGCGCCATGACGTCATCCACCAGGCTCGAGGTCCCGTTGAGGCCGCCGCGGCGGACCGCCGCCCGCCGTCCCGCCTTGCGGGACCTGACCATACCGAGCGTGAACATCCACAAGCTGTCGGACGTGCAGACCACCGATATCGGCGACGGAACCTCGGTCTGGCAATACGTGGTCATCCTCTCGAAGGCAAAAATTGGTCGCAACTGCAATATCTGCTCGCATGTCTTTATCGAAAACGACTGCATTATCGCCGATGACGTGACGATCAAGAACAATGTGATGGTGTATGACGGCGTCGAGATCGAACGCGGCGCCTTCATCGGGCCGTCGGTGACGTTCACCAACGATCCCTATCCGCGCAGCGCCAGGCACGTCGCGAAACCGTATGTTCCGATCCGCACGGTGGTGGAGACGGGCGCCGCCATCGGCGCCAACACGGTGGTCAAATGCGGCGTGCGAATCGGCGCCTACGCCATGGTCGGCGCCGGTTCGGTGGTGACCCGGGATGTGCCCCCATATGCGCTGGTCTACGGCAACCCGGCCCGCATTGCCGGTCAGGTCGCCCGCGACGGAACCCCGGTTTCCTGACCGGCAAGCAAGAATTGTCGCCATCGGAAAGACTCTATTAACCGTGTTCGCATAGCGTGCCCCGGCCCAGGCAATGGCGGCAGAGGAGCGCGTGGTCGGCGGACCCCTTCTCTGCAGCAACCGTCTCCTCAGCAATGCGAAGCCCGGACCCACGGCACGGGAATATGACGACAGCGGTTCGGGCGCGCCCTGCACCGCTCCCGTCAACCGGTCACGCGGGCCCGGCATTTCAGGAGACGAGAATGACCGCAACGATCAAAGTCTGGTGGCATGACGGCGCCACCAAGGACGTCCGCTACAACGAGCTTCCGGTTGTCAACGAACCGGAACTCGGCTTCGAATCCGTCACTGTCAGCCTGACCGCCGGCAGCACCGCGCCGGCCCCGGAAGACGCGGTGGTCGCGATCGTCGAGACCGACGCGGACGTCCGCTATCTGGTGCGGCGGCCAGGCGACAGCACCGATGCTTCGATCGACAGCAAGCCGCTTCCGGCCACCGGATTCGGCACCAATTCGATCGGCGTCGCCAAGGACTTCACCATTTCCTTCGTGGAGGCCTGATATGAAGCTCAGCGACCAGATTCTCAGAAAACCGCTCCATGTCGCGTTCGGCCAGGCCCTGCAGGGCGGCGGCATCACCAGCATCGACCTGGTGGCGGTCCGCGACGCGACCTCCGTCACGATGACCGCAAGCGACGGCAGCGCGGCGCCGATCGCCGCCGCCGACGCCACCGCCGCCGGGGTGATGACGGCCGCCGACAAGTCCAAGCTCGACGGCCTGTCGATCGCTCCGGCGAAACCCTTCCCGAGCAGGCTCGCGGTGGCGGCGGCGGCGATCGACGCGGCCGAAACACACCTCCGGACGGACGGCTTCGGCACCGTCGGCGACGGCGGCGGCGCGCTCTACAAGCGCGTCGGCACCGAGCCGTCGCACGGCCTCAAGGTCCAGTCGGCCGATCTCGCCTGGTGGGAGATTGTGCCGGACCCCGGCGGCATCAACGTGCGCCAGGCCGGGGCCGTGGCCGACAATTCCACGGACAGCGCGGCGGCGTTCCAGAACTGCGTGGACTTCTTCTACTTCACCGACACCAGCGTCAACGAACCCGGCGGACGGGTGCTGGTCCCGGCCGGGAAATATTTTCTCGGGGCGACGATCGAGCTGAAGCACACCGTGATCCTGGAGGGCCACGGCGTCGGCGCCGGGGGCGTGCGCAGCGGCTCCATGATGCGTTGGCCGGCCGATGTGGACGGCATCGTCATCAACCGCTTCAACACCCTGGCCGACGATACCGAAGGCACCGCCACCGGCATGGCCGACGGCTCGATCATCCGCAACCTCTATCTCAGGGGCGGCGGCGGCGCCTTCGCCAGCGCGGACGGCGTCTGGTTCCGCGCCCGGGGCACGCTCGAGAATTGCACCATCGAGGGCTTCTCGGGCCACGGCATCAAGATCGTCGCCAGCTCGAACACCCCCGGCCCGACCGATGGCAACGCGAACAACTGGCGGGTGAACAACTGCCGCTGCGAGAGCAACAAGAACTGCGGCATGTTCGTCGATGGACCCGATGTCAACGCCGGGCTCGCCACCATGCTCGACTGCTCGTCGAACGGGCGCTGGGGCGTCTGGGACAGCAGCTTCCTCGGCAACGCCTATATCGCCTGCCACGTGGCGTCCAACGGCGGCGGGCTGATCGCCGGGAACGGCGCCACCTCCAGCGTCGTCTGGTTCGGCGGCAGCCGCTACTACGCCAATGTCGCCGCCAGCGAGGCCGACCTGGTCGCCACCACGCCGGGGACCAACGGGGCCATCTGGACCTTCTACCAGACCGGGGTCGAGACCGGCGGTCAGATCCCGACCTGGCTCGCGGCCCAGGCGGAAGGCACCTATTTCCACGGCGGCGCCTACCGGACCGACAACGTGAATGCGCGCAATGTCCTGCTCGGCTGCTACTCGGAGGCTGGCGGCGGCCCGGCGCAGGTGGTCAATCCGACCCTGATCCTTGGCGGCCTGCACGCCGCCAACATCGCCGGCACCGGCATGGCCCAGTTCGGGTCGGACTTCTCGCTGGGCGAGCCGAAGTTCATCAACCCGAACGACACCTACGGGATGAAGGTGACGATCAACAGCGATGCCATCACCCCGTTCTGGATCGACATCGACGGAGCGGTGACGCACCAGCTTTTCCAGTGGTCGAACGCGCTTCAGGTGATGGCGCTCGGGGTCTATTCGAACAACTTCGGCGCTGGCGCGATCTATCTGCTCAACACCTTGTCGACCTATACGATGGGCCGGTCGGCGGGCCCGGACAAGGGCGCCTACTTCAACAACGGCTACTTCCTGAGCGCCAATGGCAACGGCGCCAACGGCCGGTTCCGGGGCGTAGTGAACGCCAAGCCCACCACCGGAGCAACCGCCATCGGCGATATCTTCTGGAACAACCTGCCCAACAACAACGGCGTCCTCGGCTGGATCGGCGTCACCCAGGGCAGCCCCGGCGCCCTGCGGGCGCTGTGGAAGGTGCCGACCCTGGACAGCGCCATGTCGCTGCCCCAGATCGCGGTCGCCGGCCTGCCGGCGGCGGCCGCCGCCAACCTCGACCACGTCGTCTACTGCACCGACGGCGACGCCGGCCTGCCCTGCCTGGCGGTGTCGGACGGGACCGCCTGGCGGCGCATCTCCCTTGGCGCGGCGGTGAGCGTGACGTAACCGGCGCACCGGCCGCACCGAATCACCGACCCCGGGGGGCGACGCTCGCCCCCCGGCTCCGTTTTCCCCTGGCGATGTTCGAGATTGAGTTCGGGGCCCGTGGCAAGATAACCTGCGGGCCAGAGGCATTCCGGCGCGGGCCGGGCTGGAGGGCAGGTGGCGGGTTTGCTGGCGGGTGTTTTGCGGAGGCTGCTGACCCTGTCCGGGCAGGCTGCCAGCGGTCTCCGCCGTGTCCTTCTGGGCCTCGCCTATCCCGGTCTCAGCTTCGGTTCCGGCGTCACCCTGGGCCGGGGCATCCGCATCCGGGTGACCGACGGCGGCAGCTGCCAGATCGGCGCGCGCACCGCGATCGAGCCCGGCTGCCTGCTGATCGCCAAGGGCGGCGAGCTGACCATCGGGCCCGATGGCTTCATCGGCCAGGGATCGGTCATCGTCTGTTGCAGCGGGATCGCGATCGGCCCCGATGCGCTGATCGGCGAGCAGGTCACGATCCGCGATCAGGACCACCGCACCGCCGATCAAGACTCCCCCTACCGCACGCAGGGTATGGAGACCGAACCAATCGCCATCGGAGGGAACGTCTGGCTCGGCGCCAAGGTGACGGTGGTCAAGGGTGTCACCATCGGCGACGGCGCCGTCATCGGGGCCGGCGCGGTGGTGACGCGCTCGCTGCCGGCGCGCTGCCGCGCGGTCGGCGTCCCGGCTCGCCCGGTCCCCGGGCAACCCGGCGAGGGTTGAGCCGAGCCCGCGGCGGTCAGCCTAATGCGGTCATTCCCGCAGCAGCGTCAACAGCCGGTCGATATGCGCCTCGATGCCGAAGCGCGCCGCCATTTCGGCGCGCAGCCCGCCGCGCTCGATGATGGGCTCGCCCCGGCGGACC
>JACZTQ010000191.1 GCA_022573605.1 Pseudomonadota bacterium
GAAATAGTCGAACCGGATGCGCTCGAAATTCCAGCGGCCCCGGTTGACGGCGAGGTGCCAGCCCCAGTAATCGTCGCGCCGGCGGTAGACGATGGTGCGGTTGGGCTCGGCCTTCTCGACCATGTAGGGGCCGGAGCTGAGCGGCGCCTCGAGGGTCGATTTGGTGAAGTCGTGGGTCTGGTACCAGGCTTTCGAGAGGATCGAGAGGCCGGCCACCGACATCGGCAGGTCGCGGCGCGGCGCCTCCGGATGGAAGTCGTAGCGCACCCGCAGCGGCCCCTCGGCGGTGACGCCGGTGATTGCCGCCAACAGCACCCGGTAGCTCGGGTGGCCCTTGTCGCGCAGGGTCTCGAAGGTGAAGACGAGATCCTCGGCGGTGATCGGCGAGCCGTCGGAGAAGCGCGCCTCCTCGCGCAGCTCGAAGGCGGCCCAGAGCCGGTCAGCCGGATATTCGATCGATTTCGCCACCAGGCCGTAGAGAGAATCGGCCTCGTCATCGGCGCTGGTCATCAGCGAATCGCGGGTCAGGCCGAGGCCGACGGCGGGGTTGCCCTTGAGGATGAACGCGTTGAGGCTGTCGAAGGTGATGCCGCCGACGCCGGTGGAGAAGGTGCCCCCGACCGGGGCATCCGGGTTGACGTAATCGAAGCGATCGAACCCGGCCGGGTATTTCAGGTCGCTGAAGGCCGAGACGCCGTGCGAGATCGTGGTTTCGGCGCCCCAGGCAAACCTGGGTGCCAACCCCGACGGCAGCGCCGCGGTCGCGCCCGCGCCGGCCGCCAGCCGCCCGACATCGCGCCGTGTCCAGAACATGCCCTGCCTCCTGTCTTGTTTGTCATAACGGTTAGGGGGTAGGCGGTGGCGTTTCAAGCGCGGGGGCCGGATACCGGGTGCAAAAAAAGCGGCCGCGCGGCGTGCTGCCCCTGTTTCAGGAGAGATTGCCCTGACGGCTCCACCCCCCGCTTCGCCCTGACGGCTCCTCCCCCAAAAACCCCATTGGCGGCTTTTGGGACAGGCGCCAGGGAAAACTTGCTTACTCGATCAGCGGTTCCGGCGAGCCGTCGATCTGGTTCAGGTAGACGATCAGGTCGATCCGGTCCTCGAGATCGGGCATACCCTTGAAGGTCATCTTGGTGCCCGGCGCCCATGTCTTCGGCGCTTCGAGGAACCCCAGCAGGTTGTCGAGCGACCAGTCTCCGCCGTGGTTGGCCATTCCGTCGGAATACTTGAAGCCGGCGGCGGCGCCGATCGGGCGCCCGACAACGCCCCAGAGATGCGGGCCGACGCCATTGGCGCCGTCGGTGAGCTTGTGGCAGGCCTTGCACTTGCCGAACAGCTTCTCACCCCGGGCCAGGTCGGCCGCCGCGATCAGCGCGGCGAAATCGACGGCGGCTTGCTCGCTCTCGCCGGTGTCCTCGGCCTCGATCTCGATCGCGAAGGCCAGCGCCTGGTGCTCCGGTTCACCGCGGCCGACGAAGATCAGCTCGGAGAAAAAGCCGAGCAGCAGGAAGAACAGCAGCGACCCGATGATCGTGCCGACATACATGTTCACCTTTTGAGAATTCATGGCTCGCTTTCCCTTATCGTCAGACCCGCACGGATCATCTGCGCGACTTTTGCGCATCATTAGCGCCTTCCCGCGCGCTTTGCCAAGACGTATAAGGCGCGACCGAACGCCCAACCGGGCTAAAATTGCGGAGAATTCAGGATGAACACCACGGCTCGGGGCAGAATCGCCTTCCAGGGCGAGCTTGGCGCCTACTCGCACCAGGCCTGCCGCGAGACCTATGCGGAGCTGGAGCCGGTGCCCTGCCCGACCTTCGAGGAGGCGATCGCCGAGGTCCGCCAGGGCGACGCCCGCCTCGCCATGCTGCCGATCGAGAACTCGCTCTATGGCCGGGTGGCGGACATCCACCACCTGCTGCCGCAAAGCGGGCTCTACATCATCCGCGAGCATTTCGTGCCGATCCGGTTGCAGCTTCTCGGCCTGCCCGGGGCCCGGCTGGAGGAGATCAGCGAGGCCCAGAGCCACACCGTGGCGCTGGGCCAGTGCCGCCGCTTCCTCAAGACCCACGCCATCAGGCCGGTGACCGGCGCCGACACCGCGGGCAGTGCGGTGCAGGTGGCCGAGGGCGGCGACAAGAGCCGCGCCGCGATCGCCTCGACCCTGGCCGGGGAGATCAACGGGCTGGTGGTGCTGGCCGCCGACATCGAGGACGCCGACCACAACACCACCCGGTTCCTGGCCATGTCGCGCCAGAAGATCGAGGCCGACCGGCTCGACGGCGCGGCCATGACCAGCTTCGTGTTCGAGGTCCGCAACGTGCCCGCGGCGCTCTACAAGGCGATGGGCGGGTTCGCCACCAACGGCGTCAACATGGTCAAGCTGGAGAGCTACATGGTGAACGGCTCGTTCACCGCGACCCGGTTCTATGCCGAGGTCGAGGGCCACCCGGACGACCGCCCGGTGGAACTGGCGCTGGAGGAGCTGGGTTTCTTCTGCAAGCAGATGAAGGTGCTGGGGGTGTATCCGAAGAGCGCCTATCGCGAGGAGGCGGCGAAGCGGGGCGGGTGAGGTGGCGGTGTTTGTAGGTGCATGCTTGCACTCACCGTCGGTCCCGGAATCTTTTGGTGCGTGCGAGCACGCACGCTACGCTCGCTATTTCCGACCGGTCGCCTGTGACCGTTGGTTGTTCTGGGAGGCATCGATGGGCATTCTGCGTTTTCTCTTTCGGGCTGTGGTATCGGGCCAAAGCCACGCCAAGAAGCAGAAACGGCGCCAAGGCAATCAGCGGCCAACTTCAGCAAACCGTGGAAATCAACCTTTTCGCTTGCCGGTCTTCCCGGAGGTTGGGGAATTTAAGGGCAAGTGTCACGTAATTGATGGGGACACGATTGTCATCAAGCGTACCAAAATCCGATTGGCGGGTGTTGATGCGCCGGAGATAGATCAGCCTTGGGGCCAGAAAGCGAAGTGGGCGATGGTGGAGTTGTGCAAGGGACACGTTGTCACAGCAAAGCTGAATGGCGAGCGCTCCAAGGATAGGCTAGTCGCGACGTGCTACCTGCCGGATGGCCGTGATATTGGAGCCGAGTTGATTAAACAGGGTTTGGCGCTGGATTGGGGCCATTTCTCCGGTGGAAGGTATCGTCACCTTGAGCCCAAGGGCGTCCGACGGAAGCTGAGACAGGCTCACCTTCGGTAAAGGGGGGCAGCGCACCATCGAAGTTGGCAAAGTCGGTGCGCGCAGCAAACGTAGGGCGGAACTTGTTCCGCCACTCCCCCGCCGCCGGGACAATGGCGGGTCAAGACCCGCCCTACGACCACGGGTCGAGGTCCCGGCGCAAGGCCGGGACATGGGGGCTCGATCACCCCGCCCCCGCGCCGCCCACCGTCAGGCCCTCGATCAGCAGGGTCGGCTGGCCCACCCCCACCGGCACGCCCTGGCCGTTCTTGCCGCAGGTGCCGATGCCCGGGTCCATCGCCATGTCGTTGCCGACGGCGCGAATGCGGCGCAAGGCCGACGGGCCGTCGCCGATCAGGGTCGCGCCCTTGACCGGGTGCAAAACCTTGCCGTTCTTCACCCGGTAGGCCTCGGTGCAGGCGAACACGAACTTGCCGTTGGTGATATCGACCTGGCCGCCGCCGAAATTCACCGCGTAGATGCCGTCCTTGATGCCGGCGACGATATCGGCTGGATCGGCCTCGCCGCCCAGCATGATGGTGTTGGTCATGCGCGGCATCGGCGGGTGGGCATGGGACTGGCGCCGCCCGTTGCCGGTGGGGGCCGTCCCCATCAGCCGGGCGTTCTGGCGGTCCTGCATGAGGCCCACCAGGATGCCGTCCTCGATCAGCACGGTGCGGTTGCTCGGCGTGCCCTCGTCGTCGATGCTCAGCGAGCCGCGCCGGCCGGGCAGGGTGCCGTCGTCGATCACGGTGATGCCGGGGGCGGCGACGCGCTGGCCCATCAACTCGGTGAAGGCCGAGGTGCCCTTGCGGTTGAAATCGCCCTCGAGCCCGTGGCCGATGGCCTCGTGCAAGAGAATTCCCGGCCAGCCCGGGCCGAGCGCCACCTCCATCACCCCGGCGGGCGCCTCCTCGGCCTCGAGGTTGACCAGCGCCTGGCGCAGCGCCTCGTCGGCCATCGCCCGCCAGTTGGCGGGCTCGATCAGGTCGTCGTAGCCGCGGCGCCCGCCGGCGCCGGTGGAGCCAGATTCGCGCAAGCCCTCGTGTTCCACGATGACCGAGATGTTGAGCCGCGACATCGGCCGGTGGTCGCTCACAAGGCCGCCCTCGGGGCGCAGGATGACGATCTCCTGCACCCCGCCGGCCAGCGAGGCGGAGACCTGGACCACCCGGCGGTCCTTGGCCCGCAGATAGGCGTCGATCTCCTTCAGGAGGTCGATCTTCAGCGCCAGCGGGTGCTCCGAGACCGGGTCCATCGCTTCGTAGAGGCGCCGGTTGGTGCCCGGCGGCGGCGGCGCCATGGTGCCGCCGCCGTCGCGCACGGCGAGGCGCGCGGTCTCGGCCGCCCGCGCCAGGGCGGCGTCGGTCAACTCGGTGGAATGGGCGTATCCGGCCGCCCCCCCGGCCACCGCGCGCAGGCCGAAGCCGCTGCCAGAATCATACGAGGCGTTGCGCAGCCGGCCGTCGTCGAAGGCGAGGATTTCCGAGCGGCGGCGCTCGATAAACAGCTCGCCGTCGTCGCCCCCGGCGACCGCCCGGCGCAGCACGGCCAGCGCGCGGCTCTGGTCGAGATCGGTCTCGAAGGGGCGGAAAGGGGTGTCCCCGAGCTTCGTAGTGGCGGGCATGCGCTGGGTCCTGGTGCAAAAAATCCGGTGCTCGGCGGGGGGCATGCGCACAAGAGCGGCGTGCGCGGGCAAAATGCAAGCTTGCTCTCGGCCGGTCATTATGGTGTTAGACAGGTCGGGAACGGGAAAATCGGGGCGCGGGCCGGCCAATCGGGCCTGCCGCCACCGCAAGATCGGGAAAACGAACGATGCGGATCGCGAACCTTTCTGTCTGGGTGATGGCGGGCGTGGTGTTTCTCTCCGGTGCTCTGGCCGGCCTGTCGGCAATGGCCGGCGAGGTCGCCGGGCGGCCGGTCGACCGGGAGATGGGCTTCCAGCGGGCGGTGACCGAGGTGATGCACGACATCGTCTGGCTGGACAACTTCCTGCTCTACATCGGCGGGGCGATCGTGCTCTTTGTGACCTTGCTGATGCTCTTCGTGATCGTGCGGTTCAACAAGCGGGCCAATCCGGTACCGGCGAGCTTCACCCACAATGCGCCGCTCGAGATCGCCTGGACCGCGATCCCGGTGCTGATCCTGGTGATCATCGCGATCCCCTCGCTGCGGCTGCTGTTCCTGCAACTCGAGGTGCCCGAGCCCGACCTGACCATCAAGGCGACCGGCAGCCAGTGGTACTGGACCTACGAGTATCCCGACGCGGGCATCGAGTTCGACGCGGTGATGCTGGAGAAGGACGAACTGGCGCAGTACGGCTACACCGCCGGCGACTTCCTGCTGGCGACCGACACCAGGGTGGTGGTGCCGGTGAACGCCGTCGTCCATGTCCTGGTCACCGGCTCGGACGTGATCCATTCCTGGGCGATCCCGTCGTTCGGCTCGAAGATCGACGCGGTGCCGGGACGGCTCAACGAGACCTGGTTCCGGGCCGAGGAGACCGGCATCTTCTTCGGCCAGTGCTCCGAGCTTTGCGGGATGAACCACAGCTACATGCCGATCGTGGTCGAGGTGGTCAGCCAGCAGGATTACGACGCCTGGGTGCGGACCCAGCAGGCGATGAACGGGGCCGCGACCACCACGCTGGCCGCGGCCGAGTAGGCACCATGGTGGACCGGGGGCTTGCCCGGCGACCGGAGAGTACTGTTTTGACCGAGATCTCCCCTGCACGGATCGACCTGGCGCGGGTTGCGGAACCGGGGTTGCGCGACTTCGTGCTGCTGCTCAAGCCCCGGGTGATGTCGCTGGTGGTGTTCACCGCGCTGGCCGGCATGGTGGCCGCCCCGGTCGCGACCCACCCGGCGGTGGCCTTGGCGAGCCTGTTGTGCATCGCCGTCGGGGCCGGGGCGGCGGGCGCGCTGAACATGTGGTGGGACGCCGATATCGACGCCCGCATGAGCCGCACCCGCAACCGGCCGGTGCCGAGCGGCCTGGTCGCGCCGGGCGAGGCGCTGGGCTTCGGCCTCGGGCTGTCGCTGATCTCGGTGCTGATGCTGTCGGTGGTCGCCAATCCGCTGGCCGCGGGGCTGCTCGCCTTCACGATCTTTTTCTACGCCGTGGTCTACACCATGTGGCTGAAGCGCTCGAC
>JACZTQ010000192.1 GCA_022573605.1 Pseudomonadota bacterium
CCTCCGCGAGGTGGTCGACGAGGTCGGGCCGGACGTCACCCGCTTCGTCATGCTGACCCGCAAGAACGACGCGCCGCTGGATTTCGACTTCGTCAAGGTGCTGGAGCAGAGCCGCGACAACCCGGTCTGGTATGTGCAATACGCCCATGCCCGGATCCGCTCGCTGCTGGCCCGGGCGGGCGAGGCCGGGATGGCTGTGGATGATTCGACCCTGGCCTCGGCCGAGCTGTCGGGCCTGACCCACGATGCCGAATTGGGGATCATCCGCAAGCTGGCCGAATTTCCGCGTCTGGTCGAGACCGCGGCCCTGCACCACGAGCCGCACCGGGTGGCGTTTTATCTCTATGATCTGGCGTCGGAATTCCATTCCTGGTGGAATCGCGGCCAGGACGAACCCGCTCTGCGGGTGATCCGCGACGATGACCCCGGCCTGAGCCGGGCCCGGTTGGCCCTGGCGCGTGCGGTTCAGGTTGTGATTTCGGCAGGTCTTGGTATTCTCGGGGTGACCCCTATGAACGAAATGAAGTGACCGAGGGTTGCATATAATGGGGTCTGAGCAGGACTAACCCCCAGATACGGGGCAGATGGCAGGCGCGGAACCCGGATGCGAGACGAATTCGAGGACGATTATTACGTTGCCGAGGATGAGCCCCGGCAAGGTTGGCGCGGCCGGTTCGCCGAGCGCATGTCGACCTGGCTCGGCGCTGTGCTGGCGCTGGTGGTGATCGGCGGGCTGGTCTACTGGGGCTACCGGCTGGGCCAGCGCGATGCCTCCGCCGTCCCGGTCATCCGCGCCGCGCTCGACCCGGCCAAGGTGCAGCCCGACGACCCGGGCGGCGCCGAGATCGCGTATCAGGACATCACCAGCTATAGCGCCGGCGAGGGCGAGGGCGCGCCCACGCAGTTCAATTTCGCCCCGCCGATGGAGCGCCCGGCGGCGGAGGATGTGGCGATGGGCGCCTTGCCGGACGGCGAGGAAGTGGCGGCGCCAGAAACGACCGGGGAACCGACCGGGGAACCGGGCAGTGAAACCGGCGAGGCGAATGACCTGGCGACCGCCGGTGACGGGCCTGAAGCATCGGTGGACGGCGGCACCGAGCAGGCGCCGGAGGCCAGCCCGGTGGCGCCGGCCCGGCCGGGCGACCTGGCGCAGCTCATGGCCGCCGCCCGCCGGGCGACCACCGAGGAGGCGGAACTGGCCGCGCGCGCGGCCGCCTCCGTCGTGCAGATCCAGCTTGGCGCCTTCCCCGACAAGCAACTCACCAGGTCCGAATGGGCCCGCATCTACCGGGCCAACGACGATATCCTGGCCGGCCGCGCCCTGGTGATGCAGAGCACGATCTCCGGCGGGCGGCGCTTCTTCCGGCTCCGGGCCGGACCGTTCAAGGACCAGATCGAGGCGCGCAATGTGTGCCGGGCGTTGCAGGCGCGCGGGCAGGACTGCCTGGTGGTGGTGAACGGCTGATGGGCGCGCGGGCGGTCATATTCGGCCTCGCCGGCCCGGAACTCCTGGCCGGGGAGCGCGCCTTTTTCGCCGACAGCGCCCCCTGGGGCTTCGTTCTGTTCGCCCGCAATGTGGAGTGCCCGGCGCAGCTCTCGAGGCTCACCGCCGATCTGCGCGACGCGGCCGGGCGCGATGTGCCGGTGCTGATCGACCAGGAGGGCGGCCGGGTCGCGCGTCTCGGCCCGCCGCACTGGCGCCGCTGGCAGCCGGTGCTGCGGTTGTTTGCCAAGACTGACGGGAGTGCCGACGAGGCGGCGGCGCTGGAAGCGACAAGGCTGCGCTACCGGATCATCGCCGGGGAACTGGCGGCGATGGGCATCGATGTCAACTGCGTGCCCTTGCTGGACGTGCCGGCGCCCGGCGCCCATGACGTCATCGGCGAGCGAGCGCTGGGCCGCTCGGCCGAGGCGGTGGCGCGCCGGGGCAGGGCGGTTTGCGAAGGGCTGCGCGCGGGCGGCGTGCTGCCGGTGATCAAGCACCTCCCCGGCCATGGCCGGGCCGACCTCGACAGCCACCACGCGGCGCCCCGGGTGGCGTCCTCGCGCGAGACCCTGGATTCGGTCGATTTTGCCGCCTTCCGGCCGCTCGCCGGCGAGGCGCTGGGGATGACCGCCCATGTGGTGTTCGAGGCGATCGACCGGTCGAACTGCGCCACCCTGTCGCCGGCGGTGATCGCGGCGATTCGGCGCGAGATCGGCTTCGACGGCCTGCTGATGACCGACGATGTGTCGATGAAGGCGCTGCCGGGCGCCCTGGCCGAGCGGGTCGATGGTGCGCTGGCGGCGGGCTGCGACCTGATCCTGCACTGCAACGGCGACCTCGCCGAGATGCGCGAGATCGCCGCCCACGCGCCGCTGCTCGCGGGCCTTGCCGCCGGGCGCGCGGCGCGGGCCGAGGCGGAGCGCGGCGCGATCAACAGGGGCGCGGCCGAGGCCATCGACATCGCCGCCGCCGAGGCGCGCTATGCCGAACTGACCGGGGAGAGGTTGCATGCCTGAAGCTGTTCTGGACCTCGAGACCCAGCCCTTCGACACCCCGCCCCGCGATCAGGCGGTCGAGGCGGAGATGCTGAACGTCAATGTCGATGGCTTCGAGGGGCCGCTCGATCTGTTGCTGATGCTGGCCCGGACCCAGAAGGTGGACCTGCGCAAGATCTCGGTTCTGCAACTGGCCGAGCAGTATCTGGCCTTCGTCACCGAGGCCAGGGCGTTGCGCCTCGAGTTGGCCGCCGACTATCTGGTGATGGCCGCCTGGCTGACCTGGCTCAAGTCGCGCCTGCTGCTGCCGCCGCCGCACGACGACGGCGAGCCGAGCGGCGACGAACTGGCGGCCCGTCTGGCCTTCCAGCTCGAACGGCTGGAGGCGATGCGCCGGGCGGCGGCGCAACTGATGGCGCGCGACCGGCTGGGGCGCGATTTCTTCGCCCGCGGCATGAGCGAGACCGTCACGGTCCGGCGCCGGACCGAGTGGACCGCCTCGCTCGCCGACCTGCTGCGCGGCTACGCAAGGGTCAAGACCCGCGACGAGTACCGCCCGCTGCTGGTCGATCGCAGCGCGATCTTCTCGATGGACCAGGCGCTGGAGCGGCTCAAAGCCCTGATGGGGGCGGCGATCGAGTGGGGGCAACTGGCCTCGTTCCTGCCCGAGGGCTGGACCCTCGACCCGGCCAGGCGGCGCAGCGCCATCGCCAGCAGCTTCGCCGCCGCGCTGGAACTGGCCAAGCTCGGCCAGGTCGAGATCCGGCAGGAGGAAAGCTTCGCGCCGCTCTACCTGCGCGCGGCGCGGCACGACGGAGGTGGCCAATGACCTTGATGGAAAATGCCGAGGCGCTGTTCGACGCGCCGCCCCCGGCCGAGCAGGAGCGCATGGTCGAGGCGATCCTGTTCGCCAGCGCCGAGCCGCTGAGCCTGGCCCAGCTCGGCGAGCGGCTGCCCCACGGCTCGGATCCCGGCGCGGCGCTGGAGCTGCTGCGCGAGCGCTACCGGGGGCGGGGCGTCTCGGTGGCCAGGATCGGCCCCGGCTGGGCCTTGCGCACCGCCCCCGATCTGGGCTTCCTGATGCGCCGCGAGGCGAAGGAAACCCGCCGGCTGTCGCGCGCCGCGATCGAGACCCTGGCGATCATCGCCTATCACCAGCCGGCGACCCGGGCCGGGATCGAGGAGATTCGCGGCGTCTCGCTGTCGCGCGGCACCATCGATATCCTGCTCGATCTGGAATGGATCCAGCTGGGCCGGCGGCGCGAGACCCCGGGCCGCCCGATCACCTTCGTCACCACGGTGGCCTTCCTCGACCATTTCGGCCTGGAGAGCGCCCGCGACCTGCCCGGCATCAAGGAACTGCGCGACGCCGGGCTGCTGGACTCGACGCCGCCGCCGGGGGATGCGGAGGAAGACGGGCCGGAAGATCAGGACGGGGGTATCGAGGATATGTTCGGGGACGAGCCCGAGTAAGAGCGGAGTAGGGTGCGTGCTCGCACGCACCGATGGCGGTGACACGAGCCCGCGCGCCGCCCTGGTCGCGGAGTCGTAGGGTGGAACTTGTTCCACCATCCCCGGCGTCCGCGGTTTGGCGGCACAAGTTCCGCCCTACGGAAGCGGCTCACCCATCGCGAAAATGCTTCGACAGCCGCAGCTCCCGGCCTTGATAATACCAGCTTGCGCGAAGGCTGACTCATTTTTGGGGTTCCCAAACCGGCTGAACTCTGAATCACTATGGCGAACAGAGGAGGTTCTCCATGGGTGCAGCGATCGGTTTGCGGGAAGATTTCGGGAGCGTCCGGATGAGGGCGCTGGCCAGGACGGTTAAGGACGCCGGTCAGGCCCGGCGGCTTCTGGCGCTGGCGGTGATCTATGACGGCGGAAGGCGGACGGAGGCGGCCAAGGTCGGTAGCGTCGGCCTTCAGATCATTCGCGATTGGGTGCTGCGCTTCAACGCCCGCGGCCCGGACGGGTTGATCACCGGCAAGGCGTCGGGAAACCCGTCCAAGCTGAACGACGACCAGCGCCAAGCGCTCAAGGGTATTGTCGAGCGCGGCCCGATTCCAGCCATCCACGGGGTAGTGCGCTGGCGGCTGATCGATCTGATGCAGTGGGTCTGGGAGGAATTCGGCATCTCGCTGAGCGAGCCGACCATGAGCCGCGAGATGAAGGCGCTCGGCTACCGGAAATTATCCGCCCGCCCGCGCCACTATGGTCAGAACGAGTTCGCCATCGAAGCTTTTAAAAAAACTTCCCCGCCGAGCTGGCGAAGATCCGGACGCGCCTCCCAGCCGGGACCGAGATAGAGCTGTGGTTCCAGGACGAGGCGAGGATCGGGCAGAAGAACAAGATCACACGACGCTGGGCGCGCAAGGGAACCCACCCTAGCGCACCCCGCGACCAGCGCACCAAATGGGCCTACATATTCGGCGCCATCTGCCCCGCCAAGGGCAAGGGCGCCGGGCTGGTCATGCCCTGGTGCGACATACCGGCGATGGAACTGCATCTGGCCGAGATCAGCAAGGCCGTCGATCCCGGCGCCCACGCCGTGGTGATCGTCGATCAGGCCGGATGGCATATGTCCGCCAAGCTCACCATACCGGACAACATCACGCTGCTGCCGCTGCCGCCTCGATCACCAGAACTGAACCCCGTGGAGAACATTTGGCAGTTCATGCGCGAAAACTGGCTCTCGAACCGCATCTTCCAATCCTACGAAGACATCGTCGCGCTCTGCTGCGAGGCCTGGAACAAGCTCATCGAACGGCCGTGGAAGATCATCTCAATCGGCATGCGCGAATGGGCGCATGGGTTCTGATCAGTGCAAGCTGGTATACCTGGGTGGAACTTGCTCTAGCGGCCGTCGATACCAACAGGTGTGAGCGCGGCGCCGGCGCCGCGCTCAACCCTCCAGGAAAGCCACCTCGCCACCGGCGATCCGGGCGGCGGTCAGCCGGTTGGAAAAATACGCGCCCGTATCGACCGCTATGCGGCCACGTTCAGCCGTCGGCTGATCGACGACAAAATGGCCATGGACCACCCAGACGCCGTCTTCGCGATCGGTTTTCCAAAAACTCTTGCAGCCCCACAGCAGGGTGGTCACATCCTGCTCGTCGGTCGGCAGGGCCGGGTCGGCGCCGGCATGGGCGAAAAACAGATTGCCGGCATGATGGGAAACCCGAAGCTTTTCAATGAAGCCGAGATGCGGCCCAAGCGCCTCGATCAGCGCGTCGCGCAGCCGCAACGCCTCGCCCTCGGCGCGAAGGTTCCCGACCCCGCCAACCCCGTAGCTCATCAGCGTCTGTAACCCGCCAAAGCGCAGCCAGCCCGACACCGCAGCCGGCTCGCGCAGGAAACGCAGCAGCATCTGCTCGTGATTTCCCATCAGGAAGACGGTTTCGGCTTCCGGCCGCTGGGCCAGTTCGACCAGCGCCTCGATGGTCTCGCGCGCCTGTTCCCCGCGGTCGATGTAGTCGCCGAGGAACACGATCTTCGGGGTCGTATCGAAGGCCGCGGCATCCTCGAAGATGCGCTCCAGCAGCCGGACCAGCAGGTCGTGCCGGCCATGCACGTCGCCGACCGCATAGATCACGCCGCCGCCATGGTTCGGAGCCGGAAATGGCGCTGGAACCGCGCGGGCCCATCGCCTCCGGATCAGTCTCAGCACCCGAGGCTCCGGAGGCTCAGTTGTGGTAGTATTTCATCGCCTCCTTGTAGTAGCCGTAACTGCTGTATCCGTAGCGGGCCATCTTGCTGACATTGACCTGGCTGAGCACCAGCCCGGCGACCTTGATATGGATCTGGGCGAAGAAGCGAAGCCCCTCGACCACAGCCTCGCGCG
>JACZTQ010000193.1 GCA_022573605.1 Pseudomonadota bacterium
AGCCGCTGATCCACATCATCCGCAACGCCATGGACCACGGCATCGAGACCCCGGAGGAGCGCGAGCGGGCCGGCAAGCCGCGCCAGGGCACGATCTCGATCGACGCCGAGCACCGGGGCGAGCGGGTGGTGATCAGCATCGCCGACGACGGCAACGGCATCGACCGCGACCTGGTGCTGGCCAAGGCGGTCGAGCGCGGCGTGGTCGAGCCCGGCGCGGCGCCGGCGCCCGACGAGATCGACCAACTCGTGTTCCACCCCGGCCTGTCGACCGCGGAGATGGTCTCCAAGGTGTCGGGCCGCGGCGTCGGCCTGGACGTGGTCAAGCGCAACATCACGGCGCTGGGCGGCCGCGTCACGCTGGAGAACCGCCCCGGCGCGGGCACCCGCGTCACCATAACCCTGCCGCTGTCGCTGGCGGTGCTGGACGGCATGACCATCGCCGTCGGCGACCAGCGCTTCGTCATCCCGCTCGGCGCCGTGGTCGAGGCGCTGACCCTGAGCGACGCCGCGCCACAGCGCCTGCCCAGCGGCATCCGGGTGATGGTGCGCCGCGACCAATACCTGCCGCTGCTGTCGGTGCGCGAGGCGCTCGGCGTCGCCGGCGCCGAGGCCGACGAACAGATGGTCGTCATCGTCAATACCGACGCCGATGCCCATATCGGGCTGCTGGTCGACGAGCTGATCGGCCAGCGCCAGGTGGTGCTGAAGAGCATCGAGGCGAACTACCGGGGCGTCCCCGGCATCTCCGGGGCGACCATCCTCAGCGACGGCCGCGCGGCGCTGATCCTCGACGTTCCGGCCCTGCAACTGCTGGCGGCGCCCGGCCGGCGCGGCGCCAAGATGGAGTATGTGCAATGAGCGACCCCCGCGAGGTTGCCGCCGGCGCCGCCGATGCGGAGCCCGGCAGCGGCCCCGGCACGGACCCCGGCATGGTGGGCGAGGTGGCGCAATACGTGACTTTCGCCGTCGGCGACCGGTCGTTCGGGATCGACATCATGTCGGTCTGCGAGATCCGGCAATGGACCCCGGCGACCCCGCTGCCGCACCAGCCGGCCTGGAACCGCGGCGTGCTGAACCTGCGCGGCACCATCGTGCCGGTGCACGACCTGCGCGCCCGCCTCGGCGGCGAGCTGACCGAGCCGACCCCCAGCCACGTGGTGGTGATCGCCTCGATCCGGGGCCA
Source organism: Pseudomonadota bacterium (assembly GCA_022573605.1). Taxonomy (GTDB): domain Bacteria; phylum Pseudomonadota; class Alphaproteobacteria; order Rhodobacterales; family Rhodobacteraceae; genus Thermohalobaculum. Next base: position 1,186 of record JACZTQ010000193.1, read on the forward strand.
GAGCGTCGGCATCCTGGTCGATGCGGTCTCGGACATCCTGACCGTCCGGGCCGGGCAGATCCGCCCCCTGCCGCCGAATGTCGCCGAGCTCGACGACAGCACCATCAGCGGCCTCGTCAGCGCGGGCGACGGCATGGTCGCGCTGCTCGATCTGAACCGCCTGTTCCCGGGCCCGGACTAGGCCGCGCTCGAATGCAAAACCCCTAGGAAATCAAGCAAATGCCCAGAATTAGCAACCCGTTCCACTCGGCCAGCCTGACCCAGAAGCTGACCATGATGCTGGTCGGCTCCTCGATCCTCACCGCGATGGTGGTCGGGCTCCAGACCAACCGGATCGCCGTCGAGGACATGCGGGGCAACCGCATCGCCCGGCTGCAAGCCGCCGCCGAGAACAGCGCGACCGATGTCGCGCAATATCTCGAGACCATCCGCGAGGAGCTCCACACCCTCGCCGACAGTGCGCTGGGCCAGCGCGCACTGTCCGATCTGCGCACCGGCTGGGACCAGATCGGCAGCGACGGCGCGGCCGAGCGCACCAGGTTGCTGCAACGGATCTATAATGACGAAAAATTGAACCCGGTCGGCGCGCGGGAATTGTTGTCCCCGGCCGGCTTCGGCACCGAGGCGGCGCGCTACGCGCTCGCTCACGAGAGCAGTCACGACGCGATGCATGCCCTCGAGGTCGCCGGCGGCTATCATGACCTGTACCTGATCGATCCCGAGGGCAACATCGTCTACTCGGTCGAGAAGGCATCGGATTTCGGCCAGAACCTGCTCTCCGGTCCGCTGAGCGGCAGCGGCCTGGCCGAGGTGTTCCGCAACGCCCGCGCCCGGCCCGACCACGAATTCAGCACCCTTTCCGACTTTTCGGTCTATGCGGCGGGCAATGGCGACATGCACAGTTTCATGGCGGTGCCGGTTATCGACGATGACGGCGCTTTCCAGGGCGTTCTCGCGGCCCAGATCCGCGACGAGCCGATCACGCGAATCCTGACCAGAAACGCCACGGCGGGGTTCCGCGAGATGCAGGTGACGATCCATCTGCTGGGCGGCAACGGCGTTGTCCGGGGGGACAGCGATGGCGCGCCCGAGTACGATTCCCAACTCCACCATGCGCATGCGGTCGATACGGTGTCCGAGGGGTTGGTCGAGGGCGCCATTGTCGAGGCCTCTGGCGAGGCCGGCGCCGAGGTGATCGTCGGCGTCGCGCCGGTCGAATTCGCCGGCCGGCGCTTCGACATCGTCGCCGAACTGGCGGCGGACGACCTGGCGGCGCTGGTCAACGCCCTGCATTGGCGCATGGCCACCGGGGCGCTTGCCGTGATCGTGGTGATCGCCGTGCTGGCGGTGCTGCTGGCGCGCTGGTTTGCGGGGCCGATCCTCAAGATGGCCGGCGCCGTCGAGCGTCTGGTCGCCGGCGAGCAGGTGCAGGTGCCCGGCGCCGAGCGGGGCGACGAGATCGGCGTGCTGGCGCGCTCGATGACGGCGATCTACGACAGCGCCGTCGCAGCCCAGCGGATCCGCGCCGGCGTCGACAGTTTCAGCGCCCCGCTGATGGTAACCGACGCCGACCTCAACATCACCTATGTGAACCCGGCGCTGCAGGAGACGCTGGCCCGCTCGCGCGAGTTCTGGCGCAAGCGCGCGCCATCGGTCGATTTCGATCATCTGGTCGGCACGAATTTCGACGCTTTCCACAAGAACGCGGCGCAGCATCGCGGCCTGCTGAAATCGCTGCGCGGCGAACACCGGAGCACGATCGTTTTCGACAACCGCACGTTCAGCCTGAGGATGGCCCCGGTCACCGACGCCGGGGGCGAACATATCGGCTATGCCGTCCAGTGGGAGGAGCGCACCGAGACCCTGGCGGTCGAGCGCCAGATCGCCGGCATCATCGAGGCGGTCGCCGGCGGCGATTTCTCCAAGCGCCTGTCGATCGCCTCGGAGGAGAAATTCGTCAACGACGTCGCCGGCGGCATGAACCGGCTCTGCGAGATCGTCGAGGGCTTCCTGACCGATCTCGAGCGGAGCCTCGCGGCGCTGGCCGGGGGCGACCTGACCAAGCGGATCGAGACCGACTATTCCGGGCGCCTGGGCGAGGTCGCGGCGGCGGTCAACCAGAGCACCGCCTCGCTCGGCCGCCTGGTCCACGAGATCACCGCGACGGCGAGCGCGATCAACCTCTCCACCGGCGAGATCGCCGAGGGTGCGGTGCAACTCTCGGCCCTGACCGAGGGCCAGGCCTCGTCGCTGGAGCAGACCGCGGCGACCATGGAGGAGATGGCCGCCACGGTGAAGTCGAACGCCGAGAGCGCCGCCAAGGCCAACACCCTGGCCGCGGAAACCGCGCGCCGGGCCGAGCGCGGCCAGGACGTGGTGATGGAGACCACCACGGCGATGAACCGGATCAAGGACAGCGCCCACAAGATCTCCGAGATCATCGCGGTGATCGACGGCATCGCCTTCCAGACCAACCTGCTGGCGCTCAACGCCGCCGTCGAGGCGGCCCGCGCCGGCGATGCGGGCAGGGGATTCGCCGTGGTCGCCGCCGAGGTGCGCACCCTGGCCCAGCGCTCCAGCCAGGCGGCGAAGGACATCACCGGGCTGATCGGCGACAGCACCAGCCATGTCGCCGAGGGGGTGAAACTGACCGAGACCGCGGGCGAAGCGTTGCGCGACATCGTCGAGGGCATCGTCGCGGTCGCCAAGACCGTCGACGATATCTCGGCCGCCAGCCGCGAGCAGTCGGCCGGGGTCGACGAGATTTCGCAGACCGTCAACCATCTCGACTCGATGACCCAGCAGAACGCGGCCCTGGCCGACGAAAGCGCGGCGACCGCCCGCACCCTGGCCCGCCAGGCGGGCAAACTGGCCGATACCGTGCAGGCCTTCCGGATCGAGCGCCGGGTGCCGCTGGCCGGGGCCGCCCCCCGTCCGCCGGCGGCCGAACCCCGGCCGGCGGCGCCGCAACCGGCGGCCAAACCGGCGGCCAAACCGGTCATGGCGGACGATCCCGCGCCCCCCCTGCGCCAGGCCGTGGGTTCCGACTGGTCGGAGTTCTGAGGGTGGACCTGCAACGCAACCCGGCCGGCGCGCCCGGCCCGGACGGGCGGCATTCCGGGTGCCATTCCGGGTCGGACCCCGGCCCCGGCGGGACCGGGCCGCCCATCGGACAGACAGCGATGAGCGACGGCGAATTCGCCCGACTCTCCGCCAAGGTGCTGGCATTGACCGGTATCGAGTTGCCGCCGCACAAGCGCCAACTGGTGATCAGCCGGCTGCGCAAGCGCCTGCGGGCGCTGGGGATCGACGGCTTCGGCAACTATCTCGCCTATCTCGCCTCGCCCGCCGGCGAGGCCGAGAGCAGCGAGATGGTCAACGCCGTCACCACCAACCAGACCGCCTTCTTCCGCGAGCGCCATCACTTCGAGGACCTGGCGCAAATCCTGGCGCGGCGTCCCGGCGACGCCGGGGGGCGCCCGCGCCGGCGCATCTGGTCGGCCGCCTGCTCGACCGGCGAGGAGCCCTATTCGATCGCCATCACCGCGCTCGGCGCCGGCCTCGCCGGGCCCGGCGCCGACCTGCGCATCCTGGCCACCGATCTCGACACCGCGGCGCTGGCCCGGGCGCGGGCGGCGACCTACCCGGCCGGACGGGCCGACGCCTGCCCGCCGGAGTGCCGCCAGGGCTATTTCGAGACCCTGCCCGGCGGTCAGGTCCGGGTCGCCGCCAGCGCCCGCAGACTGATCACCTTCAACCAGTTGAATCTGCACGGGTCGTGGCCGGTGCAGGGGCCGTTCGACGCGATCTTCTGCCGCAACGTGCTGATCTATTTCAGCCCCGAGGCCAAGCTGTCCATCGTCGAGCGTTTCGTCGATCTGCTGCACCCCGGCGGCACCCTCTATCTGGGCCATTCCGAAGCGATGCTCGGCAACCATCCGCAACTGGTCAACCAGGGCCGGACGATCTTCCGGAAATGCGCATGAAGCCCGCCCGCGACATTGCCGGGGTGGGGGCCGGGGTGGGGGCCGGGGCGGGGGCAGTGGGCGCCCCCGGAACCTACTGGGAACAGCGGGTGACCTCGCTCGTCGCCATGGTGGCGCCGGGCGGGTTCAGAGTCACCGGGCGCGCCGACCTGGCGCTCGCCACCCTGCTCGGCTCCTGCGTCGCGGCCTGCATCTGCGACCCGCGGGCCGGGATCGGCGGGCTCAACCATTTCCTCCTGCCCGACGACGGCGGCGGCGCCGGCGCCGGCGCCGCCCGCTACGGAGTCCACGCCATGGAGATGCTGATCGACGAGATCGTGCGGCAGGGCGGCGCGCGGTCGCAGCTACAGGCCAAGCTGTTCGGCGGCGCCAACGTGATCGCGATGTCGTCGGCCAGCCCGGTCGGCGCCCGCAACCGGGACTTCGCCCTCGACTACCTCTGCCGCAAGGGCATCCCGGTCACCGCCACCGACCTGGGCGGTGAGCGCGCCCGGCGGGTGTTCTTCAGGCCCGCCGCCAACAAGGTGCTGGTGCAGGTGCTCGACGGCGACGATGCCGACCGGGTGCGGCGCGAGGAGGCCCGGCTCCACCACCGGACCGGCGCCGCCCCGGATTCCAGCGCCGCCGGGGTGTCCCGATGAATCGCCCGACGGATCACGCCAGCCAATGCCCGGCCGCCGGCGCGGCCGTCCGTGTGGTCGTGGTCGACGACTCGCTGCTGATGCGCGAGTTGCTGCAATCGGCGCTGATCGAGGCCGGTGACATTGCCGTGGTCGGCACCGCCGCCAACCCCTTGACGGCGCGCGAGGTGATCCGCGCGACCGATCCGGACGTGGTCACCCTCGATGTCGAAATGCCGAGCATGGGCGGGCTGGAATTCCTCCGCCGGATCATGAAGCTGCGCCCGATGCCGGTGGTCATGGTCGCCGGAAGATCGGCCAAGGGCGCCGAGACCACCCTGGCCGCGCTGGAGATCGGCGCCGTCGATTTTGTCGCCAAGCCCCGCGGCCGGGCCGGCTGGGAAGATTTCGCCGCGACCGTTCGCACCAAGGTGCGCGAGGCGGCGAATGTCCGTTTCGACCGCCCGGCCCTGCTCGCCCGCGCGCCGGGC
>JACZTQ010000194.1 GCA_022573605.1 Pseudomonadota bacterium
GGGTGAGGTGGAGGTGGGGTGACTTTTCGGCGGCAAGCGCCGCGACCGGCAGGCCCGGGAAGCCGGCGCCGGACCCGAGGTCGATCCAGGTCGATGCAGACGCCGGTGCAAGGTCGAAAAGCTGTGCGGAATCAGCGATATGCCGCGTCCATACGGCGCCGATGGTTGCTGGGGCGACAAGGTTGATTCGCGCGTTCCAGCGGGTCAGGAGGGCGATATAAGCCTCAAGCCGCTCGCATGTTTCACGTGAAACATCGAACTCGCGGGAGAACTCGGCCGGGGTCACGCCCCGCGCCGTTCGGTGGGCCGCTCCATGGGCCGCCGGTTCGCTCGCCGCCGCGACACCGCCAGCACCAGGGTGAGCGCCGCCGGGGTCATGCCGTCGATCCGGGCGGCTTGGCCCATGGACCGTGGCTGGACGGTGGCGAGCTTCTGGCGCAGTTCGGCGGAGAGCCCGGAAATGCCGTGGTAGTCGAGATCTTGCGGCAAGGCCCGGGCCTCCTCGCGCCGCATCGCCGCGACGGCTTCCTTCTGCCGGTCGATATACCCCGCATACCGAGCATCGTGCTCGAGTTGTTTTGCGATCTCGGCATCGAACGCCGACAACTCGGGCCATATTGCGGCTAGGCGATCGAGATTGATGTCCGGATAAGCAAGCAATTCCAAAGCACTGCGCCTGACCCCGTCTTGGTTTATGGCAAGGCCGCGAACCCGCCCCTCGCCCGGCGTCAGGCTCAGCGACCGGGCCAGATGCCGCGCCCTGGAGAGGCCGCGCAGCTTCTTCTCGAAGACCCGGCGACGGCCGGTGGACACGCAGCCAAGGCCGATGCCGAGCGGGGTCAGGCGCTGGTCCGCGTTATCGGCCCGCAGCGTCAGCCGGAACTCGGCGCGCGAGGTGAACATGCGGTACGGCTCGGTCACGCCCCGGCTGACCAGGTCGTCCACCATCACCCCGAGATAGCCGTCGCCGCGGTCGAACACCACCGGGTCGCCCCCGGCGGCCTTGCGCGCGGCATTGAGCCCGGCGATCAGCCCCTGGGCCGCCGCCTCCTCGTAGCCGGTCGTGCCGTTGATCTGTCCGGCCAGATAGAGCCCGCCCAGAGCCTTGAGCTCCAGTGAGGGGCGAAGCGCGCGGGGATCGACATAATCATACTCGATGGCATAGCCGGGCCGGACGATCCGCGCCCGCTCGAGCCCGCGGATCGAGCGCACATATTCCTCTTGCACCTCGGCCGGCAACGAAGTGGATATTCCGTTCGGATAGATCGTAGTGTCGCCAACCCCCTCGGGTTCCAGGAATATCTGGTGCGACTCTTTCTCGGAAAAGCGCACGACCTTGTCTTCGATCGACGGGCAATAGCGCGGGCCGACGCTTCCGATGCGGCCCGAGTACATTGCCGAACGATCGAGGTTGGCGCGGATGATCTCGTGCGTTCGCGGGTTCGTGTGGGTCATGTGGCAGTCGATCTGCGGCGCCGCCGGACCGGTGCTCAGAAAGGAAAACATGGTCGGGCGCGCGTCGCCGGGCTGGGCCTCGAGGCCGCTGAAATCGATGGTTTTTCCGTCGAGCCGCGGCGGGGTTCCGGTCTTCAGCCGCCCGAGCGGCAGCCCCAGATCGGCGAGCCGGTCTGCGAGCCGGTCCGCCGCCGCATCGCCCGCCCTGCCGCCAGGCCGGCTATTCGCCCCGACATGGATGACGCCGCGCAGGAAGGTTCCGGCCGTCAGCACCACCGCCCCGGCCCGAATGCGGGCGCCGGAGCCAAGTTCGACCCCGGCAACCCGGCCGGCCTCCACAACAAGATCGACAACCTCGCCCTCAATGATAGTGAGGTTGGCGCAACCTCGCAGCTCCGCCTGCATGTGCATCCTGTACAATGCACGGTCACACTGCGCCCGCGGCCCCTGCACCGCCGGTCCCTTGCGCCGGTTCAGCAGCCGGAACTGGATCCCGGCAAGGTCCGCGACCCGGCCCATCAGGCCATCCAGCGCATCGATTTCGCGCACCAGGTGGCCCTTTCCCAGCCCGCCGATCGCCGGATTGCAGGACATCTCGCCGATGCGGTCGGCGCGGTGGGTCACCAGCGCGCACCACGCACCCATCCGCGCCGCCGCATGCGCCGCCTCGGCGCCCGCGTGGCCGCCGCCGATCACCACCACATCGAAACAATCCGCGCGATGTTCCACGTGAAACAATCCCTGCTTTTCGAGAGATCCCTCCGTCCCGACAAACTCAGGCAGGCCTCTCTATCTCTTTGTGTTTACGCGATTTCCGTATCGCCAAATGCGCACATTCAGCTCGGAATTGCTCCAGATTCCCCTATTTTCCGAGGCAGAACGACGCAAAGACGGTATCCAGAACATCCTCCGCTCCGATTCGTCCGACCAGCCGCTCGAGCGCCCGAAACGTGGCTCGAAGATCCTCGGCAACGGTTTCCGCCTCGTCCCCCTGTAGCGCATTTTCCGCCCGCGCCAAAGCCCCGGCCGCATCTTCCAGGGCGCGGCGCTGGCGCAGATGCCCCACCAGGCCCTCGCCGGAGACTCGCGCCGACAGCTCGGCGCCGATCCGCTCGAGCAATTCCGCGACCCCCTCGCCCCGCAGCGCCGAGATCACCAGGTCGCCCGGTCCCGCCCCGAGATCTCCTTTGGTCCAGACCCGCAAGTCTCCAGGCTGCCTAAGACATTCCTCGGCCGCGGCCGGCGCCGCATCGCCGCTACGCAGGAACAGGCGCATCGCCGCACCACGCGCCCGCTCCTGGGCCCGCGCAACCCCGATCGCCTCGACCTCGTCCACCGCCTCGCGCAGGCCCGCGGTATCAAGAAACACCACCGGCAACCCGGCGAGGTCATAGCGCAGCTCGAGAACATCGCGCGTGGTTCCCGGTGACGCCGCCGTAATCGCCGCCTCGCGCCCGGCCAACACATTGAAAAGGCTTGATTTACCAACATTTGGTGCACCGAGAATGGCAACCTCGAACCCCTCCCTCAGCCGCTCCGCCCCGGCCGACAACGCCAGTTCGCGCGCAATCCCGGCCCGGACCCCGGCCAGCAGCCGGGCAACCTCCGGCCCGACATCCTCCGGCACCTCCTCGTCGGCCCAGTCGATGGTCACCTCGACCAGAGCGGCGGCCCGGATCAAGTCCTCGCGCCAAGCCTCGGCCTGCCGGTGCAGCGCGCCGCCCAGGCCGCGCGCGGCCTGGCGGCGCTGCAATTCGGTCTCCGCCGCCAACAGATCCCCGAGCGCCTCGATCCCGGCCAGATCGATCCGCCCGGCCTCGAAGGCACGCCGGGTGAACTCGCCGGGCTCGGCCAGGCGGCAGCCGGGCTGACGGCCCAGCGCCTCGAGCACCGCGGCAACCACCGCCCGCCCGCCATGGCATTGAAGTTCGCCCATCGCCTCCCCGGTATAGCTCGCCCCGGCGGCGAACCGCAACACGATGGCCTGATCGATCAATTCGCCGGCCTCGTCCCTCAGGTCGCGCAGCACGGCGCGGCGCAGCGGCGGCAACGGCTCGCCGGCCAGGCGCGACAGCACCGTCTCCGTCGCCGGCCCCGACACCCTGATCACCGCAATCCCGGCGACGCCGGCGCCCGAGGCCGGGGCGAAAATCGTCTCCCGGGGCGCCGCCCCCGGCGCCGGCCGCGCCTCCGATCCCGCATCCATCATGGTTCCGCCTGCGTGTTCCCGATGCCCAGGGTTGCAACCTTAGCGCATTCCGGAGTGTCGCTCCAGGATCAGCAAGGGCCTTCTGGAGAGCCGCCTCTCCCCTGGCTGTGCGGGATGTTTTGCTATTATTTTCAGTAAGTTAGCTAGATTTCTGCGCGTGCCGGCAGGGCGCGCGGCGCACCGTCCCACTGGTCCCGCCGGCGCGCCACCCCGCGCGCGCTGCAGTCAGGCATTCATCGAATCGAAAAAGTCCGCGTTGGTCTTGGTCTGCTTGAGCTTGCCGATCAGGAACTCGATCGCATCGGTGGTGCCCATCGGGTTCAGGATCCGCCGGAGCACGAACATCTTGGTCAGGTCGCCCTTCTCGATCAACAACTCCTCCTTGCGGGTGCCGGACTTCAGGATGTCCATGGCCGGAAACACCCGCTTGTCCGCCACCTTGCGGTCGAGCACGATCTCGGAGTTGCCGGTGCCCTTGAATTCCTCGAAGATCACCTCGTCCATGCGGCTGCCGGTGTCGATCAGCGCGGTCGAGATGATGGTCAGCGAGCCGCCTTCCTCGATATTGCGCGCCGCCCCGAAGAACCGCTTCGGCCGTTGCAGCGCGTTGGCGTCCACGCCGCCGGTCAGCACCTTGCCCGACGACGGCACCACGGTGTTGAAGGCGCGCCCGAGCCGGGTGATACTGTCCAGCAGGATCACCACGTCGCGGCCGTGCTCAACCAGCCGCTTGGCTTTCTCGATCACCATCTCGGCCACCGCCACATGCCTTGTGGCCGGCTCGTCGAAAGTCGACGACACCACCTCGCCCTTGACCGAGCGCTGCATGTCGGTGACCTCTTCGGGGCGCTCGTCGATCAGCAGCACAATCAGGAAGCACTCCGGATGGTTGCGCTCGATCGAATGGGCGATGTTCTGCAGCAGCATGGTCTTGCCGGTCCGCGGCGGCGACACGATCAGGCAGCGCTGGCCCTTGCCGATCGGCGCCACCAGGTCGATGATCCGGGCCGACTTGTCCTTGATCGTCGGATCGTCGATCTCCATGGTGAAGCGCTCATCCGGGTAGAGCGGCGTCAGATTGTCGAAATGCACCTTGTGGCGAGCTTTCTCCGGGTCCTCGAAATTGATCGTGTTGACCTTCAGCAGGGCGAAATACCGCTCGCCCGATTTCGGCGCCCGGATCGGCCCCTCGACGGTGTCTCCGGTGCGCAGCGCGAAGTGGCGGAGCTGGTTCGGGCTCAGATAGATGTCGTCCGGGCCCGGCAGGTAGTTCGCCTCCGGCGAACGCAGGAAGCCGAAGCCGTCCTGCAGCACCTCCAGCACCCCCTCGCCGACGATCTCCACCTCGCGGTCCGCCAGTTCCTTGAGAATGGCGAAAAGCATGTCCTGCTTGCGCATCGACGTGGCGTTCTCGACTTCGAGTTCCTCGGCCATGGCAAGGAGATCGGTCGGCGACTTCGCCTTGAGGTCGGAAAGTTTCTGTACACTCATGTCTTGATCCAGCATGTCTTTATCCAGGGGGGGTTGTCGAATCGGGAAGGCGGCGGCAGAGCGACGCCGGGTACGGCGAGGAAGGATACGCGGAGGATGGGCGGTCGGGCACGGACATCTCGGGATATCGCCATCGCGAGACGCCACCATCGTCGGCGCGCCCGCGCATGTCATCAGCGGCAGGACGCCGCGATCCGCCCCTAGATACAGCGGGTAACGGTGCCGTGTCAAATTCCGAATCGCTGCATTTCGCTTCAAGGGCCGCGCTTTGTTCGAAATCGCCTAGAACGGCCGCACCATCACCATCACCACGATGCCGATCATCAGCAGCGTCGGCACCTCGTTGGCGAGCCGGTAGAACCGCCCCGAATGCCGGTTCCGGTCCGCGTCGAACGCCATCCACCAACGCACCAGCGCGTGGTGATACGCCGTCATCGCCACCACCAGCGCCGCTTTGAGATGCACCCAGGGCTCCGACCAATCGATCACACCGGGGGTAAACACCAGCATCAGACCAAACACCCAAGTCGCGACCGATGCCGGATTCATGATGAATTTCAAGAGTCTGCGCTCCATCACCTTGAATGTCTCGCCAAGCTCTCCGGGCTCGGGCGCCCGCTCCGCGTGATAGACGAACAGCCGCGGCAGATAAAACAGCCCCGCCATCCAGGCAATCACCGAGATCACGTGCAAAGCCTTGGTCCAAGGATAGGCCGCGCTCAAGAAATCGCCCAAAACCTCCATCATCAGCCCCGTACCGCTCGCAGCAGTTGCTCGACATGCGCCGGATCGGCGTCCGGCGTGATGCCGTGGCCAAGATTAAAGATGTGCGGCGCACCCCGCATGGTCGCGACAATGCCCTTCACGGCCTGCGTCAACGCCGCCCCGCCGGTGACCATCAGCATCGGGTCCAGGTTGCCCTGTAACGCCACACCCGGCTGCCCCGGCCCCGATGGCGACATCGCTCGGCGCGCCCAGCCCAGCGGCACCGCACTGTCCAGCGCCACCGCCGCCACTCCGGTCGCGATGGCGAATTCGGGGTACATCGCCCCGGCGCCGCGCGGAAACCCGATCACCGGCACCCGCGCGTGGCGCGCCTTCAGCGCC